>JBEKGQ010000275.1:0-15292 GCA_050012715.1 Polyangiaceae bacterium | reverse complement strand
GCACGAGGCGATATTCTCCGCCCGCCACCAAGGTGCGACCCATCGGGGTGGCGCGCCCCAGCAAGTCGGCGATGTACGTCGCGGGGTCGTTCAGCACGTACCGCACGAGGTGCCCCTGCGGGTCGCGCGTCCCGCTGGCGATGCCCCGCACGATGCCGATGGAGGGCGCCACCGGCGTCGGCAAGTCGTCCTTGAAGCCGGCGATGGTCTCGTGGACGTCGAGCGCGAGCTGCGTCGCGTCGATGGCGGCGCGCGACGGGTTGCCGGTCAGCCCCGCGATGGCGCGGGCGTCCGCGTCGTTGGCCCACACCCAGCGCATGCCGCGCTTGAAGGCGAGGTCGTCGAGCATCGCGCGGAGCTGATCGAGCGTGCGGCGCGGAAGGACGATCGCCTCGAGCCCGTGGAGGTGGAACGTCACGACCGCGACGTGCCGCACCTCGCGGGGGCCCTCGACGGCGGGCGCGCGGCGCGGCACCGGCGTCTCGTGGGCGGACGACGAGCCCTCGGGGTCGGGCTCCACCGGCTCGGCCACCACGAGGCGGGCGCTCGAGCGCGACTCGGAGAGGCTCCGCGCGAGGGGCACCGCCGCCTGCGTCCGCGCGTCGTCCCCGCGCACCGCGCCGCGCGACTCCTGCGACGACGACAGGTCGCCCTCCTCCTCGCGCGCGTCCTTGGGGACGAGCTGCGCGATCGCGCCCTCGAGGCCCGCCGCGTCGATGAGCTCCCCCTGCTTGACGATGGCGCGGCCCAGCGCCGCCGCGAGCTCGCGCCCGGTCGGGAAGCGCTCGTCGCGCGCCGCGGCCAGCGTCCGCATCGCGATCTGCTCGAGCTCGGGCGGGACGTCCTTGGCGTACGTCGTCGGGGGCTCGACGATCCCGGACCGCACGATGTCGAGCAGCGCCTCTCCCCCGAGGCCCCCGTGCAGCGGCCGCCCCGCGAGGATCTCCCACAGGATGACGCCGAGCGCGTAGAGATCGCTGCGCCGGTCGACGCTCTCGCCGCGCGCCTGCTCGGGCGACATGTAGCCGAACTTGCCCTTGAGGACCCCTTGCTCGTCGGCGAAGAGGCGCGCGCTGGCGATCCCGAAGTCCGCTATCTTCACCGCCCCCTCGAACGAGAGGAGGATGTTCTGCGGGCTGACGTCGCGGTGCACGATGTCGAGCGGCTGCCCCGCCTCGTCCTTCTTCTCGTGCGCGTAGTTCAGCCCCTTCGCGGCTTCCGCGATGATCCACGCGCCGACCCACGGGAGGATGCGCGTCCCCTTGGCGCGCGCGGCGGACATGAGCCGCCCGAGGTCGCACCCGTCGACGTGCTCCATCGCCAGCAGCAGGCCCTCGTCGCCGAAGTCCTGGAACTCGTAGACCTGGACGACGTTGGGGTGATTGAGGCGCGTCGCGAGGTGCGCCTCCTCGATGAACATCGAGCGGAACCGCCGGGAGCCGCCGTGCGTCGGCAGGATGCGCTTGAGGACGAGGACCTTGTACGTGCCCTCCGCGCCGCGCTTCTTGGCGAGGAACACCTCCGCCATGCCGCCCGCGCCCAGGCGACGCATCACCTCGAACTGGGCGATCTCTTTCGGCGGCGGAGGCGAAGGCGAGGACTTGGACATCGCAAGCCGGGAAAGGCGGGACTAGTCTACACTCGTTCTTTCCGCCGGCCGTCATGGGCGACCACACCTCCAGCCGACCCAAGCCCACCGCGAACGGTACCCTCGCGAAGACGCCGCTCCTCCATCTGCTGCTCTACGCGATGGAGAAGAAGCTCTCGGGGACGATCGAGCTCTTCGCCCCCGACAAGCGGAGCGCGGTCCTCCTCTTCGGCAAGGGTGAGCCGATCAAGGTGCGCACGAGCGACCAGGTCGTGTACCTCGGTCAGGTCCTGGTCGAGCTCGGGCTCCTCGACGACGAGCGCCTCAGCCGTTCGCTCGCCGACCTGGCGAAGCAGAAGGCGGCCGGCACCAAGCTCCACGGGGCCCTCCTCGTCGAGACGGGCGCCATCGACACCGCGAAGCTCCGCGCGGGGCTCGCCGAGCAGATCGGCCGCAAGCTGCGCCACGCCGCGGGGATGCCGGCGGACACCGCCTACGCCTTCTACGAGGACTTCGACGCCCTCGGCGACTGGGGCGGGCACGACTCGATCGGCGTCGACCCGGTTCCTTACCTCTGGGGCATGCTCCGCGAGTACACGCCGTGGGAGCACGTGAACGCGGCGCTCGCCAAGGTGGTCGCGTCCCCGCTTCGTCTGACGCGCGGCGCGGACGTGGGCCGCCTCGGCCTCGCCCAGGAGGAATCCGCCGCGGCCGATCTCCTCCGCTTGCGGCCGCTGCGCGCGGCGGAGCTCGCGAAGACGGCGTCACTCAACGAACGAACGGCCCAGCTCCTCGCGTATCTGCTGCTCGTCACGAAGCAGGTCGAGGTCCTCCCGCCCGTCGAGTCGATGCCGCCCTCGGGCCGGCGACCGTCCACGCCGCCACCTCCCATCTCGATGGGCATGAAGACGTCGACCCCGCGCGTTTCTTCCGCCCCGCTGCCCCCGAAGAGCCTGGCGCCGCCGGCGCCGGCCACGCTGTCGCCCGAGGTGGCGGCCCGGTGGAAGGAGATCACCGATCGCGTCGCCAGCATCGACCGCGCCGACTACTTCATGATGCTCGACGTCGCGCGCGACGCGACGCACGACGACGTCGAGACGGCGTTCTTCGCGCTCGCCAAGCGCTGGCACCCGGACCGGCTGCCGCCCGAGCTCGCCCCCGTCCGCGACCAGTGCTCGCGCGTCTTCGCGCGCATGAGCGAGGCGCACACGACGCTGGCCGACGAAGAGCAGCGCGCCCGCTACATGAAGCTCCTGGCCGAGGGAAGCGGCTCGCCCGAGATGCAGGAGACGGTGGCCAAGGTCATCGAGGCGTCGCAGAACTTCCAGAAGGCCGAGGTCCTCCTCAAGCGGAACGATCTCGTGCAGGCCGAGGCCTACTGCAAGCAGGCCCTCGACGCAGACCCGGGGCAGGCCGACTACATGGCCATGTACGCGTGGCTGGCCGCGCTCAAGCCCGAGAACCAGTCGGCCGAGAAGACGCTCGAGAGCATCCGCGCCCTCGACCGGGCCGTCAACATCAGCAACCGCTGCGAGAAGGCCTATTTCTGGCGCGGGATGCTCTACAAGCGCCTCGGCAAGAACGACCTCGCGGCCAAGGACTTCAAGCGCGTCGTCGATCTCAACCCGCGCAACATCGACGCGGCGCGCGAGGTGCGCCTGCACCAGATGCGCGGCGGTCGCGCGAGCAACCCGCCGCCCGCGGCGGCGCCGAAGCGAAGCCCCGTGCCGCCGAAGCCGGACGGCTCGTCGAAGGGAGCGCCGGCGAAGGGGGGCCTCTTCGGCCGCCTCTTCAAGAAGCCCTAGAGTCTCGCGAACGGCGCCACCGCCACCCGAAGAGCGAGAGCATCACGACCGCGAAGCCCACCGTGAGCACGATGAGCTTCGTCGGCGGCGGGCGCCGGGCCGGGCGAGCCGCGTCGGGGAGGGTCAGCACGAGCGCGCGGTGGTCGCCGGTCAGGACGGCCTCGGCGCGGGCGCCGCTCCCCGGCGGCCCCACGATGCGCGCGACCTCGCGATGGCCCCGCGGCAGCGCGCTCAGGTAGTAGAGCGTCACGCCGATCTCGGCCGCGCCCGGCGGGCAGGCGTAGCTCGCCTCGAGCAGGAGGCCGTCGCTCTCGGTGACCGACGCGCCGCGGTAGGTCGCCTCGCACCGCGCCCCGTCGGCGGTCACGTCGACCCCGTCGAGCACGAAGGCCCGCAGGTCCTCCTGGCTCAGCGTCGTCGCCCCCATCGGCTCGAGGCCGGCGAACGTGAGCCGCGCGTCGACGTGGCCGTCGGTGGCCAGGGCCAGCTCGGCCACGCTGAGGCCGGGGGTGTGCCCGAGCCCCGGGCGTGTCAGAAAGAGGCCCGCGATGACGACCAGCATGCCCATCCGCGCCCCGGGCCAGCCGCCGACCCTGGCCCTCGGGACGATGAACTTCGGCAAGCGCACCCCCGCCGACGAGAGCGCGCGCATCGTGCGGCGTGCGCTCGAGCTGGGGATCCGCGTCTTCGACACCGCCAACGCTTATAACGGAGGGGAGGCCGAGCGCATCCTCGGGCGCGCGCTCGGCAAGGACCGGGACGGCGTCGTCGTCGCGACCAAGGTGGGCTTCGCGCGCGTCGGGGGCAAACCCGAGGGGCTGTCGCCGGAGGTCATCGAGCGCGCCCTCCGCGGCTCGCTCGAGCGACTCGGGACCGACCGCGTCGACGTCTACTACCTCCACGTGCCGGACCACGCGACGCCCATCGAGCAGACGCTCGACGCGATGAAGCGGGAGACCGACGCGGGGCGGGTCCGCGCGTGGGGCGTGTCGAACTTCGCCGCGTGGCAGATCCTCGAGATGAACGGGCTCGCCGCCGCGCGCGTGCTGCCGCCCCCGGTCGCGTCGCAGGTGCTCTACAACGTGCTGCACCGCCAGCTCGACGACGAGTACTTCGCCTTCGCCCGGCGCCACCCGATCCACACGACGGTCTTCAACCCGCTGGCCGGGGGACTCCTCGCCGGGAAGCACCGCGCGGGCGAGGCGCCCCGCCGCGGCTCGCGCTTCGACGACAACGCGCTCTACCAGCGACGCTACTACACGCCCGCGATGCTCGACCGCGTCGAGGAGCTGCGCGCAGTGGCCGCGAGCGAAGGGATCTCGATGGTCGCGCTGGCGTACGCGTGGGTGGCGGCGCGGCCCGGCGTCGACTCGATCCTCGTCGGCCCGGCGTCGGTGGCGCACCTCGACGACGCGGTCGAGGCCCTGCGTCGGCCGCTCTCGGCGGGGGCCGTCGCGCGCATCGACGAGCTGTCGCGCGCGTGGGCCGGCACCGACACGAGCTACACCCGATGAGCCACGAGGCCGCGGTCGAGCACTGGCGCGAGCACGGCTGGGCGCGGCTCGGCGTCGTGGCGAGCGACGCCGAGCTCTTCGCGCTCCGCGCCCGCGCGGAGGACCTCATGCACGGGCGGGTCGTGCACGAGGGGCTCTTCTTCCAGCACGACTCGCCCAGCGGTCGCTACGAGGACCTCCGGTTCGGCGAGGGCTGGGTCGGCCCGAGCGACGGGTACCGCAAGATCGAGAAGCTCGAGCGCGACCCGGTCTTCCGCGCGTGGCTCGAGAACCCCGCCTTCGAGCGCGTCGTGCGCGCCGTCATCGGCGACGACGTCGCCATCTACCGCTCCACGCTGTTCACGAAGTGCGCCGCCGGCGGCACCGACCTCCCGTGGCACCAGGACGGCGGGAGCTTCTGGGGGCTCGACCGCGCCCCCGAGCTGCAGATCTGGACCGCGCTCGACGACGCGCCGCTCGAGGCGGGGTGCGTCGAGGTCGTCGACGCGAGCCACCGCGCGGGGCTGGCGTCGGAGCTGGGCGGCACCATCCCGCCCGAGGCCGTCGCGCGCGCCGGCGCCGACGAGCGAAAGCTCGCCCTGCCCGCGAAGGCGGGCGAGGTGCTCCTCATCCACAACCACCTCTGGCACCGCTCGGGCAACAACGCCTCCGGCCGCCCGCGCCGCGCCTTCACCGTCTCCTACATGCCGGCGTCGACCCGATGCACGCGCAAGCGCCGCGCCCCGCGCGAGTTCGTCCGCGTCTTTACCGGGCGCGCATCTTCGAGCGCTTGATGCCGTACCCGAAGTAGATCGCGAGGCCGACGACGAGCCACACCCCGAGACGCGTCCAGTTCGGCCAGCCGAGGCCGAAGATCATCGCCCCGCACACGAGGACCCCCAGCGCCGACACCACCGGGACCGCCGGCACGCGGAACTCTCGCTTCAGCTGGGGCTCTTTCACCCGCATCACCCACGTGCCGATGCACACGAGCATGAACGCGAAGAGCGTCCCGATGCTGGTCATGTCGCCGACGATGTCCTCCGGGACGAACGCCGCGAAGAGTCCCACGAACCCGAAGAAGAGCCAGTTCGACTTGTAGGGCGTGCGGTACTTCGGATGCACGTCGGAGAAGACCCGGGGCACCAGGCCGTCGCGGCTCATCGAGTAGAAGACGCGCGACTGGCCCATGAGCATGACCAGGATGACCGACGAGAACCCGCCGAGGATGGCCACCGTGACCATGTCCGACAGCCAGCCGTAGCCCGGCATCGCCGCGTCGATCGCCCGCGCGACCGACGCCTCCTTCCCCGCGGTGCGGAAGAACTCGACCGGCTCGAGGCCGGTGAGCACGTGGGCGAAGAGGATGTAGAGCGCGGTGCAGATGACGAGCGAGCCGAGGATGCCGATGGGCATGTCGCGCTTCGGGTTCTTCGCCTCCTGCGCCGCGGTGGAGACCGCGTCGAACCCGATGAACGCGAAGAACACGATTCCGGCGGCGCTGATGATGCCCTTGTAGCCGCCGAAGTCGTGCACGACGCCCTGCTTGTCGGTGTACTTGGTCGGATCCGGGATGTAGGGGCTGTGGTTGGCGGGGTTCACGAAGTGCCAGCCGAGCACGATGATGAGGATGACGATGGTCACCTTCATCACGACGATGGCGCCGTTCACGAGCGCCGACTCGCGCATGCCGCGGATGAGGAGGAGCGTGAGGAGGAGAAGGATGAAGAGCGCCGGGAGGTTGATGATCCCGTGCACGCCGGTCGCCTCGTCGGCCTGGAAGGGCGTGTGGCAGAAGGCGTACGGGATGCCCGTGCCGAAGAGGCCGAGCAGCTTGTTGAGGTACTCGCTCCAGGCGATGGCGACGGTCGCGGCGCCGATGGCGTACTCGAGGACGAGGTCCCACCCGATGATCCACGCGACGAGCTCGCCCATCGTCGCGTACGAGTAGGTGTACGCGCTCCCCGCGATGGGCAGCATCGACGACAGCTCCGCGTAGCAGAGGCCCGCGAACGCGCAGCCGATGGCGGCCACCACGAAGCCCAGCGTGACCGACGGCCCGGCCGCGTAGGACGCCGCCGCCGCGGTGCGCACGAAGAGCCCCGCGCCGATGATCGCGCCGATGCCCAGGGCGATCAGCGAGCCGCTGCCGAGCGTCTTCTTGAGGCCCTCGCTGGACTCGCCCGCCTCGGCGAGGAGCGTGTCGATCGGCTTTCGCACCCAGAGCTTCGACATGGCCCGCTCTTACCACGTCGCCATTCGCGCTCAGAGGTCGAACGACGTGGTGACGAGCGTCATGTCGCTCGCGCCGAGCCGGTTCCACTGGATGACCGCCGGCATGCGGTCCGGCGGCCGAGGCCCGAGGGGCGTCGCCAGGTCCGCCGGCAAGCCGCGCGTCTGGGCGATGATGCGGAGCGAGACGGTGCCCGCCGACGCCGTGTCCAGCGCCAGCTCGACCCCGGCCGCGGGAGGGCCGAAGAACGCCAGGTCCAGCCAGCCGTCGCCAGCCTCGGTCGGAAAGTGCTTGCCCTGCACGCTCGCGTCGGTCACGTGCGCGCCCGGCGGCACCTCCAGCTCCGCGATCTCGGTGCCCGGGGGCAGCGTGACGCGCAGGCGAAGGGAGCGTCCCTCTCCGGCGCGCGTGTCCGCGAGCACGCCGATGCGCGGCGAATCGATGCGGGCCATGGGCGCGTCGGCCACCAGGAGCCGCTCCTTGGAGCGCGGGAGGAGCGCGGGCATCTCCTGCCGCTTCGCGTCGCCCAGCACGCGCCCCGTCCACGCGTCCGGCGCGTCGTCGAACGAGACCCACGACGCCGCGCCCCGGTCCGCGTCGAGCACGTAGATGAGGCAGTCGGGCCGCGGATACGAGGCGTCGTACGCGGGCACGGCGCAGGGCACGAAGGTGCCCGCGAGCCCGGCGCCGATCATCAGCGTCGGCACGATCCAGCGCCGAGGGCTGCCGAAGCTCTTCATCGCGGGGACGGCGGCGGTCGCGGCGAGCGCGCCCATCCCCGCGAGCACCGGCGCCGCCATCGGCCCGAACGCCACGCCGAGCTGGAGCGCCACCGGTACGAGCAGGATGATCGCCGCCATCGCCGCGACGAGGTGCGCCGCGATGGCGCCCGGGCTCTCGCCGTCGAGCGAGCGCAGCGCCACGCGCAGGCACCACGCGGCGCTCGCCGCCATCAGCGGCCACACGAAGAGGTACGACGCTCCGGGCAGCGCGAACGCCGTCCCGAGGGCGAGGATCGCCCACCAGAGGAGCGCCCCCACCGCGAGGTAGTCTGTGCGCACGCGCCGGCGCGCGACGGCGAACACCGCCCACGCCACGCCCGCGCCGACGAGCACGAACGCGCCGACCATCATCTTGCGGAGCGCGTCGCGCACGTGCTGCGTCCCGAGGACGCCGCCGCTCACGCGGCCGGCGACCCACCAGAGGCCCATCGCGACCAGCGCTCCGGCGACGACCGCGAAGAGCGACACCCCGGCTCCCGCCAGGACCGCTCCGAACGGGATCCGGCGGCGCCCAGGTCGGCGTTGGCGACGGTGTCGGTCGGCTGGTGGTAGCGCGCGAACCCGTCGACGTTCGCGAAGTTCATCGCGGGGTACCCGGCGTGGAGCCACGGCGTCAGGTCGGTGTCGTTGGGCATCCGCCGGTACACCTCCTGCGACAGCGACGAGGCGGCGATGTGCGGGGCGGCGGCCGCGAGCACGTCGACGAGCGCCCCGGCGCGTTCGCTCGTCTGGAACATCATCACCGGGCCGCGATCGCCGCGGGCGTCGAAGTTGAGGACGAGGCCCACGTCGTGCACGACCGGGCTCTCCTCGAGGAAGGCCCGCGCCCCGAGCAGCCCGCCCTCTTCGCCCTCGGTGAAGACGAGGAGCACGTCGTGCCGCAGCGGCGCGGAGGCCGCGAGCGCGTGCGCCGTCTCGAGCAACGCCGCCGTCCCGTAGCCGTCGTCCGACGCGCCCGGCGCCAGCTCGCGCGAGTCGTAGTGCGCCATCAGCAGGAGCGCCGGCCCGCCGTCCTTGCCGCGCCGCCGCGCCACCAGGTTGCGCACGTGGGCCGCGACCACGGGCATCCCGTAGCGCGTCGCGTACACCGGCGTGAGCCCGGTCGCGTCCTGCACGTCGACCTCGAAGCCCAGCGCGTCGAGCTCGCGGGCGAGGTACTCGCGCACCTCGTCGTCGGCCGGCGTCCCGGTCGGGTGCGGCTTCGCGGCGATGACCGCCAGCGTGCGCATCGCCCGCTCCGCCGAGAACTCCGTCGCGGGGGCCGACGCCGGCACGGGCGGGGTCGACGTGCTCGGCGCCACCGCGACGACGACCGCGAGCACCAGGGCGAGGGCCACGAGGAGCACGCGGAGCATTCCGCGAGCAGAGCACGATTCCCGCGGAGGAGGTGCGCGGGCTGAGCGCTAGCCGAGTCGCGAGCGAGGCTGTGTGCCCGTAGTACCCACTAGGGGCATCTAGGTCCGCCGGGCGGCCGGTCGTGCGAGGAGCGCGGTCACCTCGTGCCCTTCGACCTCCGCATCGGCTGCGACCCGCGCGAAGACCGGGGGCGGCGTCGCGAGGCTCTCCTCCCGGGCGACCTCCGGGGCGAGCGCGACCGCGCTCGATGCGCGGCGCAGTCGAGCCGGGTCGCCCAGGCGCGCCGCGAGGAGCGGCGACGCCAGGATCAGGCCCGGGATCGCGGCCAGCGCGAGCCCCACCGCCGTGTACTCGTTGCTCGCGAAGAGCGCCGCGCCGAAGGCCGCCACCGACGTCACCATCCCGAGCAGGACGCCCCAGGCGCGCATGCGCACGACGCCGACCGCGGTCGCCAGGAGCATCGCCGCGAACGCCGCCAGCGCGACGCCGTGCCCGTGGGCGCGCCAGAGGAGCTGCTCGGCCGCGAAGAGCGCGACGACCGCGCTCGTCATGACGGAGGCGACGGCGCCGGCGAGGAAGACGCGGCGGTAGCGGACCGGGGAGAACTCGGCCCGGGCGGCCTCGGTGTGGAGCGCGGGCCGCGCGAGCAGGAGCGCGCCCGCGGATGTCGTCGCGAAGAAGGCGATGTGGGCGTCGGGGAGGTGCCCTCGACCGAGGGTGTCGGCCAGCCCGTAGAGCATCGGTGTCAGCACGACCCACGCGATGCCGCGCGCCAGCACCTGCGCGAGGACCGAGCGCCGCGCGAGGCCCACCGCGGCGACCCCGACGAGCGCCGCCACGCCGAGGACCGGCTTGTCGAGATGCCCGTCGCTCACCCCGAGCGAGGCGACGCCCACCGCGGCGGCGCCGAGGGAGGCCGACCCGAGGAGGCGTCTGACCGCGGGTGCGCGAGCGCTCCAGCCCATCGATGGGGGGACGCTCGGGTCGACGCGTTTGTTCCTCCCGTCGCCGTGGTCGCCCGCTTTCCTTGCGCGGAGGCCGAAAAGCCGTCATGGCTACGCCCGTTGTCCAGCCCCCAGCTCAGCGAGCGGATCCGGCGGCGCCTCGCCGACGAGACGGGAAGGATCGCCAAGCAGGCGCCCTTCACGGTCGCGCTCTGCTACCCGTCCCCGTACCGCGTCGGGATGAGCTCCCTCGGCTACCAGCGCATCTACCGCGCGCTGATGGAGGCCCCGGGCCTCGCGTGCGAGCGGGCCTTCCTCGACGACGAGTGCGAGTCGGACACCGCGCGCGCCCCCGAGCGACCCGTGACTTACGAAGGGTTGCGACCCATCGGCGACCTGCCGGTGCTCGCGTTCAGCGTCGCCTACGAGCTCGAGCTGGCGGGCCTCATCCGCATGCTCACCGCCGCGGGCATCCCCCCGCTTCGCCGCGATCGCGAGCGGAGCCCCGAGGCGTACCCGCTCATCCTCGCGGGCGGGCCGCTCACCTTCTCGAACCCGACGCCGCTCGCCGCGGTCGTCGACGCGGTCCTCGTCGGCGAGGCCGACGGGCGCGTGGTCGACGCGGTGCACGTCATCGAGGGCGCCCCGACGCGGCAGACGCAGCTCGACGGCCTCGGGCGCATGCCCCACGTCTTCGTCCCCGCGCTGCACGACGTCTGCCCGCCGGTGGGCGCGGAGGACGACGCGATGCTCCCGGCGTTCTCGGCGATCCGGACGCCGCACACCGAGCTCTCGAACATGTTCCTCATCGAGACCGAGCGCGGGTGCTCGCGTGGGTGCACCTACTGCGTGATGCGCCGCTCCACCAACGGCGGCATGCGCATCGTCCCGGCCGAGGTGCTGCTGGAGACGATCCCGCGCGACGCGAAGCGCGTCGGCCTCGTGGGCGCGGCGGTGAGCGACCACCCGAAGATCGTCGAGGTCGTCAACGCGCTGGCCGACCGCGGGTGCGAGGTGGGCCTCTCGTCGCTCCGCCCGGACAAGCTCGCGCGCGGGGACGACTTCGTCGCGGCGCTGGCCCGCGTCGGCTACCGCACGCTGACGACCGCGATGGACGGCACGAGCGAGCGCGTCCGCGAGTCGCTCGACCGCCGCGCCCGCCCGGCGCACCTGCTCCGCTGCGCCGAGCTCGCGAAGAAGCACGGCATGGACCGGCTGAAGCTCTACCTGATGATCGGCACCCCGGGCGAGACCGACGCCGACGTCGACGAGTGCGTCGCCTTCGCGACGGAGATCTCGCGCATCGTCCCGCTCGCGCTGGGCATCGCGCCCTTCTGCGCCAAGCGAAACACGCCGCTCGACCGCCAGCCGTTCGCCGGCATCCGCGTCGTCGATGCGCGCCTCGAGCGGCTCCGCCGCGGCTTGAAGGGCCGGGTCGACGTGAGGGCGACCAGCGCCCGCTGGGCGTGGGTCGAGTACGTCCTCGCGCAGGGCGGGGAGGCCGAGGGCGCCGCCGTCGTCGAGGCGGTGGCGGCCGGGGGCTCGTTCCAGGCCTACAAGCAGGCCTTCTCGGGCCTCGAGAAGGCCGCGCCCAGGCGCTCGCTCAAGGTGGCGACCGCCTAGGAAGCGCTGCCGGCGGCCCAGAAGGGCGCGATTGGCGGCGCCCCCGTCGTGCGCACCGCCAGGGAAGACGTGCCTGGCGGTGCCGAGGGGATGCGCGCCGCCAGGGAGGACGTACCTGGCGGCGCCGTGGCGATGCGCACCGCCAAGGAGGACGTGCCTGGCGGTGCCGAGGGGATGCGCGCCGCCATGGAGGACGTGCCTGGCGGTGCCGAGGCGATGCGCGCCGCCATGGAGGACGTGCCTGGCGGCACCGAGGCGATGCGCGCCGCCATGGAGGACGTGCCTGGCGGTGCCCTGGTCGTCGGCGCCGCCATCGGGGCGCGCCGTGGACCCCCGGCGGTCCAGCCCTGCACCCGGGAGTCCACGCGGGACCCTCGTCGCGCGGAGCGCGCCGCCATCGAGACGCCGTGCTCCACCGCTCGCGCGTTCCTCCGCGCCTCCACCGCTTCGCAGCACGCTTCCTGCACACTGCTGCCCTCGGAGGCCCTCCACGTCATGCGCTCTCTCGTCCTCGCCGCCGCCTTGCTCGCCGTCGCGTCCGCCGTCGCCGTCGGCTGCTCGTCCTCGTCGTCGACGCCACCCGCGTCCGCCGCCCAGAGCGGCGACGATGCCGGCGCATCCGCCACCGCGGAAGGCGGGGGCTTGCCGGTGGTCAGCTTCCAGATGACCGAGACGGTGCCGGGCGGCGGCGAGATCTTCGACTGCCAGTACGTGCAGCTCCCGAACGTGAAGGAGTGGCTCGTCGCGGCCTCCCACGACTACACGCCGGGCAGCCACCACCTCCTCCTCTACACGACCGACCTCACCGCGATCCCCGCCGGCGGCGGCCAGGTGCAGGACTGCTACGAGGGCGGCGACGCGGGCAACAACATCATGAGCGACGCGCGCGGGGTGCTCTACGGGGCGCAGACGCCGACCGGCTCGGAGACGTACCCGCCGGGCATCGGCCTCCCGACCGCGGCCAACGAGGTCCTCATCTTCCAGGTCCACTACCTCAACGCGAGCGCGTCGTCCCTCCAGGCGAACGTCAACGTGGACCTCACCTTCGACCCGAACGCCAGCGACATCACGACCCAGGCGGGGACCATCTTCTTCTACGACCCGTTCATCGACGTGCCCGCGGGGGCCACCGCGACGGCGTCGATGCGGTGCCTCATCCCGAGCGACATCACGCTCCTCTACGCGTCCTCGCACTACCACTCGCGGGGCGTCGGCTACGGTGCGTACATCGACCCGGCGGTCGACCAGCTCGGGACGACGCCGTTCTACACGTCGACCAGCTGGTCGAGCCCCGAGAACGCGTCGCTCACGATGCCCATCGCCGCCGGCGCGCGCATCCGTTTCGAGTGCGACTACGACAACTCCGCGGGCACGCAGGCCTACTACGCGGGCCAGAGCGCGCTCGACAACGAGATGTGCATGTTCATCGGCACGTACTACCCGGAGATGGGCGAGGCCGCGGACTTCTGCGAGACGAGCCCGGACATGTTCGGCACCGGCCCCGCCACCTGTGGCGCCACGCTGAGCTGCTTCGAGGCCTGCGGCGGCAAGCTCACCGGCTTCGGCGGCGGCGGCGGGGGCGGCCTCGAGGTGGCGGTGCCCGACTGCGAGCAAGCGTGCATGGTAGAGAGCTGTCCGGACGCCTCGGGGCTGCTCGTCCCGTTCATGTCGTGCCTGCAGAAGAACTGCAAGTCGGACTGCAGCGACGCCTCGAGCAGCGCGTGCACGTCGTGCGTCGCCGCGAGCTGCGGCTCGGAGTACGCCGCCTGCCAGGCCGACACCTGCAACTGAGGCCGCTCAGAAGAGCAGCACGCGCATCCGGCCGCCGACGTCGGCGGCCCGCGCCAGGGCGGCGTGATGAACGCGCTTCGCCCAGCGGATGGCCGCCACGAGCTCCTCGGCGTCGACCGGGGAAGGCCCCCGGGCGCCGCGCGGCGCGCGCGCGGCGAGGCGGCCCGCGATGAGGGACGCCAGCGTGCAGCCCGTCCCGTGGACCGCGCCCACCGTGAGCCGCCGGGCGCGCAGCTCGACGACCTCGTCGCCGAGCGCGAGCACGTCGATCGCGCTCGCGCCGTGCGGCGGCCCCACGTGTCCACCTTTGACGAGGACCGCGCGCGCCCCCGTCGCGAGGAGCGCGCGCGCGGCGTCGTGGGCCTCGCCGACGGTGCGCACCGGCTCGCCCACGAGCGCGCCCGCCTCGTCGGCGTTGACGGTGACGAGCGTCGCGCGCGGGAGGAGCTCGCCGCGGAGCGCCGCCACCGCGCGTTCCGAGAGGAGCCGCGCCCGGCCTCGCGTCGGCAGCATCGGCGTGTCGACGACGACGTGCGCGTCGGGGAGCCGCCCGAGGAGGCGCGCGACCGCCCGCACGTTGGCCTCGCTTCCGAGCGCGCCGATCTTCACCGCCAGCACGCGCTGATGTCGGAGAACCTCGCCTGCCTGCGCCACCACTTCGCGCGGCGCGAGGGCCCGGACCGAGCGGAGCCCGTCCGTCGACTGCACCGTGACGACCGCGATGGCCGCGCAGCCGAAGACGCCCGCGGCGGCGAAGGCCCGGAGATCCGCGGCGATGCCCGCGCCGCCGCCCGGGTCGAGCCCCCCGATGGCGAGCGCGCACGGCGTCATGCCCACCGCGCTTTCATGCGTCCGAGGGATAGCGTGATTGACACTGCGAAGCGAGCGCTGGTACCCCCTTGATAGATGCGCGTGCGCCTTGCGGTCGTCGCCGCCGTCGTAGGAGCCGCGCTCGGATTGCTCCCGCGCGCCGCCCACGCGCAGTGTGTCGACGAGGAGCTGAAGCAAGAGCTCGTCGGGGGGAGGCACTACCGCGGCGTGCAGGAGCGCCTGTTCACGAAGGCCTTCCGCCACGAGCTCTCCGCGATGGGCGGGTGGTACGCGGGGGACCTCTACTCGAGCGCCTGGCTGGCCGGCGGCGCGTACACGTTCCACTTCAGCGAGGACCTGGGCCTCGAGGCGAGCGTCCAGTTCACGCAGTTCCACAGCGCGGTCACCGACTCGTACGAGCGGCGCTACCCGGACATCCAGGTCCTCACGAACCCGGACACGCCGGGGCGCCTCTACTTCGGGCACCTCATCTGGTCCTTCGCCTACGGCAAGCTCCGCTGGCTCGGGGACGGGACGAGCCGCTTCGACTTCAACCTGGCCTTCGGCGGGGGCGTGACCGACGACACGACGTCACGCGGCGCGACCGCGAGCGCGGGCCTGGGGACGAAGTTCTACTTCGGCAAGTGGTTCGCCCTGAGGTTCGACGTGCGAGATCACGTGCTGCGAGAGGTGCTCGTGGGAGATGAGCACCTGGTGAACGACGTCCTGATCACGCTCGGCGCGAGCGTGTTCATCCCGTTTGGCGGGTGATACCCTCCCCCTATGCGATGGTCTGCGTTGTCGCACCGTCTTCTCGCGGGGGGGACGCTGGCGGCGGGGCTGGTGCTCGTATCGCTCGCCTTCGCG
>JBEKGQ010000274.1:0-12894 GCA_050012715.1 Polyangiaceae bacterium | reverse complement strand
GGGCTGGCCATCGCGCTCGTAGTCCACGCGCAGCTCGCTCGAGACGTCCAGCGACTCGAACGCCGTCTGGGCCTGCTCGGGGCGCTCGATGGGGAAGCCGTTGACGCGGACGATGACGTCCCCCGGCTTGAGGTCGACTCCCTGCCAGAAGGAGTCGCGCAGGGCGGCGATTCGGAACCCGTGGAACTTGCCTCCCGACAGCACCGGCTGGTCGGCGACCTCGACGTGCTGGAGGAAGGTGCCGAGGCCTTGCGCGAGCACGTCGCGCAGCACCGAGCGCGCGAGGTGATGCTCATCGAGCGGCGCGGGGGCGGCGGGTGCCACGGGACGGGCGGCGACGGTCATAGCGGGCTTCGATGACGACTCGGCGCCCCCGCAGGCGCCGAGCAGTAGGGCGAGAGCCACGCAGGCGAGGGTCCGCATGGGGGAACCGTGCATCGCGCGCTTCACGTGGGCAAGTTTTGTGCGGCGCTCCAGCTAGCGCCCGAGCGAGCGCAGCTTGCGAAGGGCGGCGCCGAGGTGGTGGTAGAGCGGCGTCTTACTCGCCTCGCTCTTCGGCTCGTACGGGTCCGTGAGGTACGGCACGTACATCGAGCGTCGCAGGCTCGCCGGGCCGGTGCGCGTGGAGACCGCAACCCGGTGCCAGAGCCGTCCGTCGTGCACGGTGAGATCTCCCGGCTCCGTCTCCACGGCAATCTCGGCCGGGTCGGGCTTGTGGCTCACGAAGTACGGCTTGCGGAAGCACATCGAGAAGAAGCCCTGGGTGTGACTGCCGGGGATGAGGCGAAGGCCGCCGTTGTCCGCGGGGCACCGGTCGAGGTGGAGCCCGATGTTGAGCATCGGCTTGGGCATGCGCAGGTAGAAGAGGTCGCGTAGCCCGTCGGTGTGCCAGCCGAGGCGCGGGTGAACGCTCCCGGCGACATTCACGTAGCGATTGACGACGACGCCATCCTTCTCCCGGTCCCCGATTCGGGCCCCCGCGCCGACCAGATCGCGAATGGGGGCGAAGCGCGGGTCTCTGACGAGGTCGTGGATCGGCTCCGAGAAGGTGGACGTGAACGGGAAACGCTGGAGGTACGGCCGCCCTTCGTTCCTTCCCCAGAAGAGCGGGATGCCGTTCACGGTCTTGCGATCCGTGGCGATCCAGTCGCGCTCGATGCGATCGAGCTCGTCGCCGATCGTCCCGACCTCGGCGACGGTCGCGACCTTGGCGAAGACCAGAAATCCGTGGCGGTCGAGAAAGCGCCGCTGCACGTCGGTGATCGTCCGGCCGAGCGTGAAGCGCGTGCCTACGGGAGGCAACGCGCCGGCGGCGTGACGTTCGGACGAGACCGGACGGTGAACGTCGACCGAAACTGTGGACATGCTCATCGTGAACCCTCGGAGAGATGGTGCCGCTGGGCGAGACCGAAGAGACCGAGCGCGACGTCGACGAGGTGCGCTTCGACCGCCTCGCGGGCGCGGCGCTTCTCGCGGGTCGGCAAGCCGACGACCGCCGCCGTCTCGCCCTCGTCCTGCGCGGCGTAGCGAGCCACGAGAAACACCACGCTCTGGAGCGGGAGGCGCAGCTCGGAAGGGGGACGCCCGAGCCGTGAGCCGACGGCCGTCGAGACGACGTCGAGCGCGTCCAGCAGCAGCTTGCGCCCACGCGGGTGCAGCTCGCCGCTCGAAACCGCGGCCCGCACGAGCAAGCGCACGGCCGTCCGGTGCTCGCACGCGAAGCGAAAGCTCGTCCCCACCGCGCGCGCGAAGAGCTCCGGTAGCGGCGCCGCGGAGACGAGCTCCACCGCGAGGACGGCCTTCATGGCCGAGAGCTCGGCGTACGTCGCGTCGATGCACGCCCGGTAGAGGTCGTCCTTGCTGCCGAAGTAGTGGTGCACCATCGCGAGGCTCACGCCCGCGCCGGTGGCGACGTCACGCACCGACGTGCTGCCGAGCCCCCGCTCCGCGAAGAGCTCCACCGCCGTGTCCAGCATCCGCTGGCGCGTAGCGTCGGCGTCGGCGTTGACGGGGCGAGCCATGACGAGACGGATTATGAATCAGACGGTCGTCTAGTTCAAGGACCCTCGCGTCGATTTCTCACATGTCACCGCTGAGTGGAGGTGGCGCAGGGATGCTCGGCGCCTGACCGGCGGGGATGAACTGGGCCGCCACGGTGCCGTTCCCTGCCCCGAGAGGCACCGTGCCGAAGACGATGTCGTCTCCCGTCACCCCGCCGGTGGCGACGAGGTTCCCCGTGGCATCCGGAGCGAACGAAGCGACGACGACGAGCCCGTCGACCGACACGGCGGGCTGCTCGACGACCATGTTGGCGGGCTGCGTGGCGAACGTCGCCGAGCCGCCGCCTTCGTCCTCGGCGCACCCGTTCACGGTGAACGAGAACCCCACCGGAGGCGTGGGGTTGGCGTAGAAGTCGGGCCACTCGGCCGGAGTGCCCGCGCGCGTCGACGGCACGACGCACATCGGTGGACCGGGGAGCGTCTCGCAGACGTCACCGTTGACGCACGCCGGGGAGCACCGCGTCGGATCCGTGAGGCGCGAGGCGAGCGTGAACTGACCCACGAAGCGCCCCGACGAGGCGTCCACGTCGAGATCGGCGAAGATCTTGATCTGCGTCCCGATCGGGTTCTCGACGTTCAGGAGGAAGAAGTACGCGCCCGAGGTGAGCACCTTGGTCCCGGAGCCGTCGCACGTGAACGTGTAGGAGAAGATGAGCCGCTTGCGTATGCCGGTCGTCGCGGTCGGATCGTGCGCCGCGTCTTTCAGGCCCGGGGCGATGAGGATGGCGAGCGTCGGTCCGACGGGAGGCCGCGCCGTGGGCGTGATCGTGAAGATCGTGCTGGTGGGATCGAGCACTCCGGTTCCGCCGGTGGCGCCGTCGATCGGATCGTAGGAAAAGAGCGGATCGAGGCTGACGCTCGCGTCGCCCGTTTCGTCCGGCAGCTGGCCCTCGGCATTGGGGTCGAAGAGGATGAGCTGCACCGAGAGCGTGCTCGGATCGATGGCCTTGGAGAAGTCGAGCACGATCGGCGCGGATGGGTCGCTCAGCTGCCCGTTGTCGAGCCCGGCGATCGTTGCGACGGGCGGCGCGACGTAGCGCTGGCACGAGGCGGCGAGGGCCACGACGGCGAGGGTCAGGAAGAGGACGAGGGTACGCATGGCTCAGAAGAAGAACGTCGTTCGAGCTTGGACGAGGAAGCTGTTGACCGCATGCCCATCCTCGTCCCGGAGGGCGGAGCCCGGGAAGAGCACGGCCCCCTCCAGGTCGAGAGCGAAGTGCTCGAGGTATCGCCACTGGGCGCGCCCATCGAGCTCGGTGCCGTAGTAGTTGCCGGGCATGCCGCCGTTGAAGTTGACGACGGTGTACTGGTACGTCCCCGCCGACCGCCGCTGCGCGGTGGCGATCGGATCGAACACGGCCGCCGGCGCCCAGGCGAACATGACGCCGCCGCGGAGGAGCACGTTGTCCACGGGGCGCAGGTCGAACTGCGGAAAGAGGACCAGCGCGTCGGTCAAGGCTCCGTTCGTGGCGATCGACTCGACTGGCACCGTGGGCGCATTGAGGCTGTTGAGGAGCGCGGTCGCGGCGGCCGCCTCGCGCGCGGTCTGGTACGCGAAGATCTGCTTGAAGAGGAGCAGACCGACGTTGGTGTCCTCCGCGAAGTGAAACTGCGTGAGCGGCCCCTGCAGCGTCGTGTCGGAGCTGCCCGAGGCGTAGTCCCCCTCGAGGTACGCGGTCCACTTCGGCCGGTCGTAGCGCACGACGGCTCGAGCGCCGAGCTGCCGGATCGCCTGACTCACCGCCGGGTCGTTCGTGATGAGGTGGAATGCGTCGCTCACCTCGGTCGTCCCGCCGAGCACGCCCGTCGCGTCGATGCCGGCGAACCAGTTCCCGAAGCGGGCGACCGCGCGGCCGCCGAAGGCGTCGACGTTGGTGCCGAAGTGCCCGTCCCACCGGTACGTGTAGAAGAGGCGGAGCTCGACGTCCTTCACGCCGCGTACCTCCGGGGCGAGGTAGCGGGCCGCGGCGATGACCTCGTGCAGGTTGAAACCGAGGAGCTGCGGCTCGTCGATGACGAGCTGGTCGTAGGCGAGGATGAGGAAGAAGCCGTTGTTCTCGGACCGATCCCGGAGGTCCTTGTTCTTGAACGCCTCGAGGGGCTTGGTCGCGAAGAGGATGCGGTCGGCGGAGTTTCCCTTGTCGGCGACGCCGAATCGATTGCGCCTCCCGTCTCCGTCGTTCACCGCGACGCTGGAGCCCTCGGTGAAGGCTTGCCGCCCGACCCTGCACAGCTGCGACACGTTCACGTTGTTCGTGTTGACGTGCGCCCCATTCGACGGCTCCGGGTCCGTCCCCAGGTTGCCGTTGTCCCCCCAGAGGACGCCGTCGAGCGCGTCGACGGACGTCGTGATCTTGATCGTGTCCTTGTAATCCACGGCGCCGTCGAGGCGGAGCCGGTGCGTGAGCCAGAAGGACCGGTAGTAGGTCTCGCTCGTGAGGTCGATCGGGTTGATGTACGTGCCCTGAGCCCGGTACTCGGCGCCGCCGCGGAACCCGTAGTCGCCCATCGACAGGCGAACCGGCGGCGCGGAGGGGTCGTCGTCCGACCAGGGCTCCGGCCACGCGGCGGCGCTCATCCTCGGCGCGAGGGTGATCGCGAGCGCGCACGCGAGGCCGACGCCGACGCGAGAGGGCACGATAGCCACGTTATACAGAAACGCGCGGCGCTCAGCGCCCCTTCTGAGGCACGCTCGGGGGAGGCAGCTTCTCGATGATGCGCAGGGCCACGGGATGGCGTGGATCGAGTGCGAGGGCCTTGGCCACCTGCTCGCGCGCGTCGTCGAACAGGCCCATCTCGAAGAACGCCAGCGCGAGGTCTGCGTGGGCGGTCGCCGGCGCGTCGGGGTCGACGTCGGGGCGCGGGGCGGGGGTCAGATCGCTCCACATCAGGTCCCCGTCGAGACGACCCTCGTCGCTCCCCGGCTCATCCGTGTCGCCGAGCACCTGACGCGCGAAGACCAAGCAATCGCCACAGATGGTGACGTCGCCGACGACGCTCCGCACGGCGCCCCGGCCAGGGTGGTCGCAGAAGTCACACCCCTCCAGCTTCGCGGTCGCGTGAAGGCCTTGCACACACGCGGCGCACACGACCTTCGGCGTCGCGCCGCTGCGCCGGCCCGCGACCGCACGCGAGGCCCGCATCGTGCAGAAGCTGCACAGGCCGTCGTCTCCTTGCGTCATTGGCCTCTACTTTGGGCGCGATCGGGACGACGCACAAGGCAGGTTCCCATCGACGAGGCCTCACGCGTTAATACCTCGAACCCTCCCGCACCCGCCGCTCTCCGCTCTTCGCCCCCCATGCGCTCCTTACCCCGCTTCCTCCTCTTTCTCCCGTTCTTGGTCGTGCCCACGATCCTCGTCTCGCCCATCGCGAGCGCGCTCGCCGACCCCCCTTCCCTCCCGACCGCGCCGCGGCCCCACGCCTACGCGGTCGTCGTCGGGAGCAACACCGGCGGCGCGGGCCAGCCGCCGCTTCACTTCGCCGAGGACGACGCCCTCCGCATGGCCCAGGTCCTGCGCGAGGTCGGGCATTTCCAGCCCGGGGACGTCACCGTACTCCTCCATCCGAGCCCCTCTCAGATCTTCACCGCACTGGAGGCCCTGGGGGCGAAGACGCGCGACAACGCGTCCCGCGGAGAGCAGACCGAGGTCGTCTTTTATTACTCCGGGCACGCCCGTGCGACCGCCATCAACCTCGCGGGCGACGATCTCGCCCTCGGAGCCCTTCGCGAGCGCCTGAGCGCGCTGCCGACCGCGCTGACCATCGTGATCCTCGATGCCTGCCAGAGCGGCGCCTTCGCGCGCGTCAAAGGCGCCGAGCCGGCCGCCGATTTCACGTACAACTCGGTGAGCAAGCTGACGCAGAAGGGCCTCGCCATCATGGCCTCGAGCAGCCCACAGGAGCTCAGTCAGGAGTCGGACGAGCTTCACGGGTCCTACTTCACGCACCACCTGGTGACCGCGCTTCGCGGAGCAGGCGACGCCGACGGCGACGGCCGCGTCTCGCTCGACGAGGCCTACCGCTACGCCTACCGACGTACGCTCGCGTCCACCGCCCGCACCCAGGTCGGCGAACAGCATGTGACCCTGGAGACGGACCTCGCGGGACAGGGGGACGTTCCGATGACCTACCCCGCCGACGCCCGCGCCCAGCTCGAGCTCCCCGGGCCCCTCGACGCGCGCGTTCTCGTCCAGCGCCGCCCGGGCGGCTCGGTCATGGCCGAGGTTCAGAAGGCGCCGGGCGCGGCGCTGCGGCTGGCGTTCGTCGCGGGAGCGTACGACGCCGTCGTCGGCCAGGCCGCGGGCATGGTGCAGTGTCGCTTCGCGCTCGGCGACGACCATGTGATGGTGCTCGACACGAGCAGCTGCACCCCCGTCGTTCCGGATCGGTCGCAGGCCAAGGGAGACGGGACCGGAGAGACCGGTAGCGTGCCCCTCCGCGAGATCGACCGCTGGACGATCGAGGGTGCGGTGGGTGCCATGAGCCGCCAGAGCGACGGCTTCACGCGGACCCTGCAGACGTTCGGCTACTCCGAACAGAGCGCCCTCGGCCTGCCGGCTCTCCGCTTCGACGTCGGTGCATCTCGCCTCATCGCGCCGCACATCGCCGGCGTCCTGCAGGTGGGCAACCTCTCCGGCGACACTTACCAGCGGAGCATCGCGAGCAGCACGGACACCGCCTCGTTCAGCGCTTACGGCGCAGGTATCTACGTCCGCACCTTCACCGACGTGGCCGGGCGCTGGCTCGGAGTCTACGGGCAGGCGGGCGCGGGCTTCTCGCTCGGTCTGCTGAACTACCAGACCCAGCAAGCGGGCGTCCCTCCCTCGACGACTCAGACGTACGGCAGCTACCTCCTCAGCGGGGCGGTCGGCATGACGTTCCGAGCGAGGCGCGTGCCGGTCACGTTCTTCGCCCAGGCGGGGTACGACTATGCGCCGGCGATCCGGGATCTCATCGGCGACGTCCACGACAGCGGGGGATTCTCGGGGCTGCTCGGCCTTCGGGTTCGACTGGGAGACGGACAATGAGCACGACATGGAGACTCCGGACGCGCGCGTCCCTCGCCGTCGTCTCGGCCTTCGGCCTGGTGACCCTGGGCGGGGACTGCGACGGCGACATCGTGCAGGACCCGACCTTCCGCGACTGGTGCGGCGACTCTCTCTGCGCGTGGCACCTCGACGCGGGGGTCGTCAAGCCAGTCCCTACCTGGAACGAGGACGACCTCGGCGTCGGCTTCGTCGATACACCCACGGAAATCTCCCAGGCGACGACGGAGTCGAGCGCGACCTGCGTCCTCTTCACGAGCGTGGCAGACATCGATCCCGCCGCCGACATGACCATCGCCGTCGACTTCAACAGCGACGGCTCCTTCGAGTTCACGGGCCCCATCGGCGCCACGCAGTGGCAGAGGGTGCAGACCGAGATCACCGCACCGGCGGCATACCAGGGCATCACGTTCGTCCTCCGCAAGTCCGGGAGCGGGACGGCCGTCCTCGCCGAGATGCGCATCCAGTCCACGACGGGCTGCACGGCGCCCGCCGCCGCGATCGACGCTGGAACGCTCGCGTTCGGCGAGAAGTGCGCCGACAGCAGCGAGTGCGCCACGGGGCTCACCTGCACGGGGGTGAGCGGCGACATGCTTTGCTCGCAGTGCGGGCCTTCCGCGCCGTGCGCCGGCGGCGTCTCGTGCACGACGCGCAGCGTCTTCTTGCCGTCGCAGTGCGGGCCTGGTCAGGGGCTCGGAAAGACGGGCGATCCGTGCCTCGACGGCAGCGACTGCGCGAGCGGTGACTGCGAGGGCGCGACGCCAGTAGCGCTCGCGGACGAGGCGGGGACGTGCGACCTCGACGCCGCGCTGGGCGACGCGGATCCCACGAATTGCCAGTGGTACGGCGACCGCGGCGGGCAGTGTCGATGAGCTGACGCTCTCATGGAGGCCTACGAACGCTATGGACGTGCGCTCATCCGCCGGGCGGCCCGCGTCGTGGGCAACCCCGACGACGCACGCGATCTCGTGCAGGCCCTGTTCGTCGACCTCTACCAGCGCGACGACGTCCCGCTCGATCTTCCGTATCTCTACCGGGCCGTCACCAACCGCTGCCTCACGTTCCTCCGCGACGAATCCAACCGCGCTCGCCTGCTCGAGCGAAACGCCGCGGCCCTGGCCCCCTCGGCGCGCACGCGATGCGACGACCGCGCCATTGGCCTCGACTTGCTCGGGAAGCTCGTCCGCGAGCTCGACGAGGCGGAGACCGAAGTGCTGACCTACCACTTCCTCGACGACATGACGCAGGACGAGATCGCGACGCTGCTCGGCCTCAGTCGCAAGACCGTCGGCAAGCGATTGGAGCGGGTGCGGCATGCGGTCCGGCGCCTAGCCCAAGTCGAAGCGGGCGGGCCACCGGACCCGGGTGGGAGCGAGCCATGAGCGCGCGCTGCATCGGTGACCCCATCTCGTGGCTGCGCCTCGAGCTCTTTCACCTCGGGGAGCTCCCGGCCCCCGAACGCGTGCCCATCACGGAGCACCTGGCGGCATGCCCGGCATGCGCGGCCTGCCTCGCGCGCATCCGGGAGGACGACGCGCTCGCGTTGCCGGTGCTGTCGACACCGAAGCGGGCGCGGCGGAGCGCGCTCTCCAGCTTTGCGGTCCGGGCGGTCGCGGCGATCGGGGCGCTCGCCGCGGGAGGAGCTCTGGTCCTCGGACTCCGCGGCAACGCCCACCGCGGTGAGTCGGAGCGGACGAGGCTCGGCGAGGTTCGGGTGAAAGGCGACGCCATCGCGTTCTCGCTGGTGCGCGAGGACGGCGAACGCGTCACCGGGACCGCCGGCGTGTACCGTGACGGTGACCGCTTCAAGGCGGTCGTCACGTGTCCTCCGGGGGCCGGCTTGGCGCTCGATGTCGCGGTCTACGACATGGCGGGTGTGTCGTTCCCACTCGAACCCGCCCGTGAGCTCGCGTGCGGAAACGACGTGCCCTTGCCAGGCGCGCTCCGTTTGACGGGCGACACCGACGAGATCGTGTGCCTCGTGTGGGCACAGGGGACCGCGGTCGACCGGACGACACTCGCCACGATGCCCGCCGAGGGCGACGGCCACGCGCGGTGCAAGTCGCTCAGCCCGGCGCCGAAGCCGGGTCGCTGAGCGACCGCGACCAGAGCGCCTCGTCGAGCGCGTCGAGTAGCGCCGTCGCGCGAGCCGCCGAGGGCAGCCCGGCTCGTCGGATCAGCACCGCGGGGAGTGCCGCCCGCGTCTCGCGGCGGAGGACGCGCACCGCCCCGCGGCGAGCGGCGCGAACCGCTCGACGTGACTTCGCGTCGAGCCGAGGCTCGGCCCACCCCGCGATCGCCCAGGCCAGCGCCGCGTGCCGCGTCTCGTCGGCCGCGATGGCGGCCATCGTGCGGGCGATGCGCGGGTCGCCGGCGTGACTCGCCTGCCACGCCGCCACGAGCGCCCCGAAGGTCTCTCGCACGCACCCTTCGATGGCGTTCTCGATGGCCATCGCCATGAGCGAACATGCGGCCCGGCGAGGCGAGACGCGAACGGACGGCACTCCGACCCCGTGGCTGCGCGCCAGGCGACCGGTCGCCCGCGCATGGCGGACCTCGTCGCGTGCACTTCGGCGCGCCGCTCGCACGAGCTCCCCGGGCGCGCCGAGACGATCGAGCTCCTCCCCGAGCTGGTCGAACGCCCGCACGCTGGCGGCCTCGAGGTGCGCCACGCCGGCGAGGTATCCGCCGAGGGCGTCCGTGGCGCGACGCCATCGAGGGCGAGCGAGGCCCGCGGGGCGTCGTCCGGCGATGGTGCACTTGTCGCACTCGACGACGATGGGAGCCCCGTCCGCCGCGACGAGCGCCTCGGCGTCGTCGTCGCACCCGAACCCGTTCGCGACCTCGCAGGTCAGGAACGGGAACGCGATCCCGGTGCAGATGTCGACGCACGCGTTCAGATCGACGACGCAGTGAATCGGGTCGATGCCCGTGACGAACGACGGCACGCCGCAGGGCAAGGTGACGCGGTACGCGCAGTTGGGGGCGTCCGCCGCGGCGTCGTAGACGACAGGAGGACCCGGCTGACACCCGGGAGACCACAGCGAGCCTCCGTCGCCATCGAGGGACGCGTCGGCGGCTGCGTCGAGTGGCGCGTCGTGACCTGCCGTCACGTCCAAGGTGGAGGCATCGTCTCCGCTCGACCCGTCTCCACCTCCGGAAGAGCACGCGATCACTCCGACGACGCCGCTCACGGATGCAGAGGCGCACAGCAGAGCGCGCTCGAAGATCGCGCGCAAACGAGCGGTCTCGCGCCTCACCATTCCGCACAACCTAGGCCCTGTGACGCGCCCGGCACAGACCCTCGACCACCGCCAAGTCCGGCTGCGCGTCGCGTTCCCGGTGATATCGTGTCGCGATGCTTTCTCCGGCGCGCGTCGCGCTCCTCGTCGCGACCCTCCTTCTTCCCGTCCCCTTCGTCATCGCCGCTTGCACAAGTCACTTCCCCGACGCGCCGAGCGATGGGGGCACGGACGGCTCGCTCGCCGATGACGCCGACGATGCAGGCGAGGGCGGCGAGGTGCTGGCGCCTCCGCCCATCATGCGCACGCAGTCGGAAGCGCAGCTCGCGCCGCAGCGCGCGGCGTGCGCGTTCGAAGCCGGAGCCTGGCCCGCGCAGACCATCGGGACGGACTACCCGATCGGCACCGACATCCCGATCAACCACGTCATCGTCATCGTGCAGGAGAACCGCTCCTTCGACCACTACCTGGGACGGCTCGTGGCCCAGGGCTACTACAACGCGGGCGACTTCTCGACCGGCAGCGGCGACGCCGGGGACGACGCGGAGGGTGGGTCCGTCGGATCCGGGTTCGCGCACTCCGACCAGCTCGACGGCCCGCCCCCCGGTTGGTCCAACCCCGACGGCGACGGTGGCGTCGTCGTGCCGCATCCGGACGACGAGTACTGCTACGGCGTGAATCACAGCTGGGGCGCCATGCACGACGACTACGACAACGGCCTTCTCGATCACTTCGTCACCCAGAACAACCCGGACGGGGAACGTACCTTCTTCTACGAGGACGACACGGTCATCCCGTTCTACTACGCGCTGGCGAACACCTTCTCGGTGGGGGACCAGTACCACTGCGGCGTGATGAGCTCGACCTGGCCGAACCGGCTCTTCTTGATGGCCGCGACGTCGTTCGGCATCGGCGACAACTCGTTCGTCACGATCGACACCGAGGCGAGCCCGGTGACGCAGATCTTCACGCAGCTCGAACGGGGCGGGCACACGTGGATGGACTACACGGACGGCCCGCACATGGAGGAGTTCTTCTCCTAC
Source organism: Polyangiaceae bacterium (assembly GCA_050012715.1). Lineage (GTDB taxonomy): Bacteria > Myxococcota_A > Polyangia > Polyangiales > Polyangiaceae > Palsa-1150. The sequence continues at coordinate 1,501 of JBEKGQ010000274.1, read as the reverse complement.
TTCGGCTTCTCGCCGGACGCGCGAGCGCACTACGCCAACATCAAGTGCGGTCTGCTCGGGGACATCCAGAACGACACCCTTCCGGACGTCTCGTTCGTGATGGGCGACGAAGTGGACGAGGACTCGGACGAGGGCCCGTCGGACCTGCCCGGGATCGGCGGCCAGCTCGTCGAGACCATCATCCGGACGCTCTTCGCGTCACCAGCGTGGAAGGATACGGCGGTCTTCATCACCTACGACGAGAATGGCGGCCTGGCCGACCACGTCGAGCCCGCCCCCGTGTGCCCGCCCGATAGCTACCCGCCGCACGATTCGAACGGCAACCCGCTGACCCCCGGGTCGTTCAATCAGAGCGGCTTCCGCGTGCCGTTCATCGTCGTCTCGCCCTATGCACGTGCGCACTACGTGTCGCACCTGGTACACGACCACTCGTCGATCCCGCGGTTCATCGAGACGCGCTTCGGCCTGCCGGCGATGACCGCGCGCGACGCGAATGCCCTCCCGCCGCTCGAGTTCTTCGACTTCCAGAACCCGCCGTTCATGACCCCGCCGAACATCACGGCGACGACGACGGTGCCGCCGGCGATCCTGGCGCAGTGCAAGCAAGTCCTTGCGCCGCTGAGCTGCAACAGCGACCAGTGACGAGCGGCGCCGAGACGGCTACTTCGCGAGCGAGGTAAGCTCGCCCCCCGTGCGCTTGCGCCGCGTCGTCTTGCTGACGGTGTTCCTCGCCGCCGTCCTCTGCTGTGCGGGGATCCGGGAGGACGAGGTGCTCTGCGAGGAGGCCGCCGCGCACCTCTCGAGCTGCTGCCCTGGTTTCGACGTGTCGTCGCTCGGCTGCACCTACAACTCGGGCTGCGGCACGACGACCTATCCCGCGCTGAGCGTCAAGGCGAGCCAGTGCATCAACGGCGAAACCTGCCCTCAGCTCGTGAGCAGCGACGTGTGCTCCCGGGCGCAGCAGGCCAAGCCGGTCGTCGAGAGCGAGGCGTCCACGGAGACCGGCGACGAGGCCTTCGCGGAGGTGTGTCCGTGAGGCGAGGTCGCGTCGCGACGGCGCTCGCCGTGCTCCTCGCCGCGTCCCCCGCCGCCGCCGACGAGCCGGCCGCGCCCGCACCAGTCGCGCGCGCGGCGCCGCCGCCGGCGAACGGCTTCTCCTTGAAGGTGGCGCTCGGCGGAGACTACCGGGACCTTTTCGGCATTCCCATCTACGGCGGCGACGCGCGGCTCGCACTCGGTGGGCAGATTGGAGCCTTCGCCGCCTACGGCGCAGCCAGCCTCACCCTCGGCAAGACGCAGTACGGGCTCGGGACGACGATCATCCAGCTCGGCGGATCCATCGAGCGTCGCTTCGACCGGGTGGCGCTCGGCCTCGTTCTCACTCCGAGCTATCTTCGCGTCAACCGGGTCACCGCGAACGCCGCGTTCGATTCGCTCGGCGTCGGCGCCGCCCCGTTCGTCAGCGTCGACCTCGTCTCGTCAGGGGGACACACGCTGTCCC
>JBEKGQ010000273.1:0-8653 GCA_050012715.1 Polyangiaceae bacterium | reverse complement strand
TGGCGTCGGTGGGCGAGGACGAGCGCACGCTCCACGAGTTGACCTCGACGAGCGGCAGCAGCCTCGGGATGCTGAGGACGAGCTGGCCGGCGCGCCCGAGGGGCACGGGGGCGGCCTCGGCCGGCGGCTCCTCGGCGCGGGCGGGGCGCTCGAGGAGCGCGGGCCACCCCGTCGCCGCGATGGCTCCCACGAGGAGCAAGACGCCGGGCTTTCGCATCCGCTCGCGTAGAGTATGCGCTCTTGGCCCTCGCTCGCGCGCTCGCTGCAAGCTTGCTCCTCGTGGTCGCCCTGGCGGGCGCCCGCGCGCGCGCCGACGGTGGCCCGCGGTTCGGAGAGCAAGGGGGGTTCGCGTTCGGCGGCGACTTCGGCCTCGGCGGCGAGCAGGGCCTCGACCACGGCTACGCGACGGAGGTCGACCTCGAGCTCGATCCGGCGCTCGACGTCTTCGTGGCGCGCCGCGTGTCGCTCGGCGTCGGGAGCACGCTGTCGTACTCGTTCGCGAGGACGAGCCCGTCGTCGTCCCTCGTGTCCATCTCGCCGCGCGTGGGCTACGCGCTCCCGCTGGGGCGCCTCCTGGTCCTGTGGCCGCGCTTGTCGTTCGACATGGCATACGCCACGGACAGCGGCGGCGAGCACCACCGCATCCTGGCGTCGACGCTCTTCGTGCCGGTCGACGCCTTCGTGCTGTCGCACCTCGCGGTCGGGATCGGCCCCGGCGTGACCCAGCAGCTCCGCGACGCGACGAGCGCGGGCAACGTGCCGGTGACGACCACCGCGCAGCTCTTCGTGGAGCTTGCCGGCTGGCTCTGATAAGAGGCGGCGCATGCTCGCGCGACGGATCACGCTGGCGGCCGCGGGCCTCGCCCTGACCGCGTGCGTCTCGATTCCGGCCGAAGTGAAGCAGACCTTCGAGCCCCCTCGTCCCGGCGAGACGAGCTACTTCATCCGACGCCCCGACGCCCCGCCCCCCGAAGGCTTCGTCGCGCCCGCCCCCACGCCCACGCCCGCGCCCGCGCCCACGCCCGCGCCCACGCCCGCGCCCGGAACCTCCCCGTGACCCCGCGCCCCTTCCTCCTCGCCGCCCTCCTCCTCGCTCCCCTGGGCTGCTCCTCCGCCGGCTCCATCCACACCGCCGTCCTCGGTACGCGCGCCGACGCGACCCACCCCGCCAACTTCCTCGGCCTCCCGCTCCGCGACGGCCAGATCATCCTCACCGAGTCGCCCGACGCCACGAGCCTCGTCTTCGCGATGATCCCGAAGCGCTTCCACGACTTCACGCACGCGGGCATCGTCGCGATGGAGGACGGCGAGCCCGTCGTCTACGAGGTCTCGGGCGAGATCGTCACCTTCCCCCTCCACGCCCGCGTCCTCGACAACGTCGCCGGCGAGGTCCACCGCCGCCCCTTCCTCCAGTACGTCGCCGGCAACCTCTACGCCGAGGTGATGGACGTCCCCGACGGCGTCGACGGCGCGAAGGTGGCCGCCTGGGCCCGCAACGCCTACCAGCGGCACGTCCAGTTCGACGCCTACTTCCGCTGGGACGACCACGAGAAGCTCTTCTGCACCGAGCTCGTCGAGCTCGCGATGGAGGCGGGCGGCGCCAGGCCGGCGACCTTCGTCCCCATCAACGACAACCCGTCGCTGGGCATCGGCATCCACTGGCTCGGCGTCCCGCCGGACACCGCCCTGCCCGCGGGCCTCTACTACGACCCGGCGCGCTACGTGGGCGCCCTCGGGCAGTTCGCCAACCGCACCGCCGCCTTCGCGTACTTCGAGGCGAAGCGGGAGCTGCACCGCCGCTTTCAGAAGAGCCAGCGCCTCGGCTTTCTCTTCACGCTCTCCGGGTACGGCAACGTCGGCGTGCGGCCCGAGATCACCCGGTTCACCTTCGACGCGTCGCACCTCTTCGACGCCGAGGCGAACCCGCCCCCGCCGGGCGACCCGCGCATCACGCGCGAGGTGCGGCGCTTCGCCGACGCCACCTTCGGCCCCGCCCCCGACGCGCCCTAGTTGGGCGGGTCCGGCCGGTCCGGCGCCGGCTCGACGTTGAGAGGCGACTTCTTCGGGGCCTCGAGGCGCACCTCGAAGGCCACGCCCTTCTCGAAGTAGCTGTCACCCCACCAGCGCCAGAGATACTCCGAGAAGCCGTGCGCGCTGATGCGGAGGCGCCCGAACCGCAGCCCGAGGCCGCCCTCGACCCGCGGCGAGAACATCTCGAAGCTGTACGCCCCGTGGAAGACGTCGAACGTGAGGAGCGACATGCCGACGCGCGCCTCCGGCTCGATGGGGCCGAGGCGGATGCCGACCATGGCCATGTTCTGGATCGGCGAGAGGGCGAAGCTCTTGCTGTCGAAGTAGCGAAACTGCGTGCGGATGACGCCCGCGAGGAAGACCCGCCCGATGCGCGTCTCCGTCGTCGCGCCGAGGGAGATCTCCCAGCCCCCGCTCGTCGTATCGCTCCCCGCGCGCCGCCACCACATCGGGGCAAATTCGAGCTCCGTCCCCGCGTACGTGTGCTCGTAGTCGAAGACGGCGACGCTCCCCTTGCCCAGCGACGCGCGCGAAGGCAGGGCCGGATTCTGCTCGCCCCCGGAGAACGGCGCCGAGGGGAACGGCATCGTCAGCCCCTGGGCGGCGGCGCGCGCCGATACGAGCGCGACGGCGAGGAACGACGCTGCGCCCAGCAGCAACGTGGCCCGACGGCGGCGCTCCCGGGGTCGCATTGGCGTGGCCTCGCTTACCACGGCAGGCCCACCCGGGTTCACGAAGACCGATCGAGCGTGGAATTATTGAATGCGGGGCTCGCGGGGTTCGTCGAGTCTGTCGGTTGCAGTCACGAGGCAAGCGTAGTGAAGGGACTCCGAGGGAGAGGCCCCACCCCCCACGTCACCCAGCACATCGTTGACACGAGAAACTTCGGCGTGTTACCGCCCTCAGCTGCAATCTCTGCAGTTCACATCGTCTCTCTCCGGGAGGAGCATACTCATGAAGTTCGCGACTTTGTCGGTCCTCGGTCTCATGGCAGCCGGCGCAATGGGCTGCGCCGCGTTCGGCTATCCGCAGGGCTCGATCTACACGGGCACGCAGATCCCGCACAGCATGATGCGGCTCGAGGGCGCCGGCGCTGGCAAGGGCGGGGCGAAGACGGGCGAGTCCTGCGCAACGGGCATCCTCGGACTCGCGGCGTTCGGCGACGCGACGCTCGCTTCGGCCAAGAAGGCCGGCGGCGTCACCGACGTGCACTCCGTCGAGTTCGGCGGGATGAGCATCCTGGGCATCTACACCCAGGGCTGCACGATCGTTTACGGCAACTGAAGAAGTCCGTTTCTCCGTACGGGTGCGCGCGGCGAGGGTCCTCCTCCCGCGCGCACTTTGCTTTTGTGGCTATAGATCCGCTCCATGCTGACCGATGTCCGCCTCGAGGACTGTCGCCGCGCGGTCCGGGACGACAACGCCCGGCTGCGGGCCCTGGTGCACGTGCTGGACGAGCCGCTGCCGGGCAACGTGCGCGGCGACGGGGCCCTCGCCGGCGTGCCGTACACGCTGAAGGACACCTGGGACACGCCGGGGATCCCGACGACCGGCGGCTCCTGGCGGCACCGGACGCGGGTGCCGACCGAGGCGGCGCCGGTCTACGAGGCGCTCCAGCGCACCGGCGCGGTGCTCCTCGGCAAGAGCAACTGCAGCGACCTCGCGCTGGCGTGGGAGAGCTTCAATCACATCGTCGGCGCAACGCGAAACCCCTACGACGAGACGCGGTCGGCAGGGGGAAGCTCGGGGGGCGCGGCGTGCTCGGTGGCGAGCGGCATGGCCGCGTTCGACTGGGGGACGGACTTCGGGGGCAGCATCCGCATCCCCGCGGCGTTCTGCGGCGTCACCGGGCTGCGCCTCTCGAGCGGGCCGTGGCCGGTGAACGAGCAGCATTTCCCGCGCCTGTCCGAGCACTTCTGGTCCTGGGTGGGGATGGGGCCCATCGCGCGGACGCCGGCGGACTGCCGGGCCGTGCTTCGCGCACTGGAGCCGCTGCGGCGCCCGTTCCCCGTCGTGACGATGCGCACCGACGAAGTCGCCCTCTACGCCCCCGACCGCGCGAGCCTGGGTCGGTGGCCGACGTTCGTCGCCGACGCCGCCGGAGCCCTCGGCGGGGCCGGGCTGCGCTTCGAGGTCGACCGGACGATCCCGGGACCGAGCCACGTCAACCATGTCTACAACGGCTACGTCTCGTCGCACTTCGACGAGTTCTCGAGCAGCGGCGAGCTGGAGTTCTTCGAGGGGCTCGCCTCGGTGGTCCTCGGCCTCGTGACGATGGGGCGCCTCGACAAGCGCGTCCACCCGACGAGCGGCGCGCTCCTCGCCCTCATGGCGCTCGGCCGCGCGACGATCTTCCGCGACCGCGCGCGGTGGGAACGCGAGCTCGAGGAGGTGCGCGCTCGCGTCCGCGCGGTGTGGGACAGCGGCCGCCTGCTCGTCGCCCCGACGACGACGAGCCTTCCCCCGCGCCACGGACGCGCGGTGCTCGACTGGCGCGTCCTCGCCTTCACGAAGCTCGGGAACCTCACCGACGCGACGTCGATCGCCATCCCCTTCGGTCACTTCGATGGGACGAGCCTACCGCGCAGCCTGCAGATCCTCGGGCCTCCGGGGAGCGAGCAAGCCGTGCTCGACCTCGCCGAGCGCCTGCATCACTCGTAGCCGATGGTGACGATGAGCTCGTAGAGGGCGAACACGGCCTCGGGGCTCCGGTGCTCGAACGCCAGCCCCACGTGGGCCGGAAGGTCACCCGGCGCGACCCACGCCACGCGCGCGCGGAGCACGAGCGGATCCCACAGCGTGGGCGCGGTGAACGACAGCGTCACCGAGTCTCCCGGAACGAGCCGCTCCTCGATGGTGACGCGCGCCCCGCCGAGGCCGACGTTCTCCACCGGCGCGTAGCGCTGCCAGCCCGCTTGGACGTGGGTGACGAGCGCGCGAAGGCGCACGCTCCGCCTGGCGTGCGCCCGGAACGGGCCGGAGCGCACCCCGGCGACCCGGCCACGATTGGACCCCATGGCGGTCACGCGGGATCCGACTCTACCACCTCGGCGAGGCGGCAAGGCGCGTTCGTTGGCTATTTCGAGGGGACGCGGGTTACGATGACCCTCGCATATCGGCGCATTTCGAACGAGCGACGAGGACGAGGGCGAGGAGACGCGAGAGGCGATGAACCAGGATACCCGCAAGGATCGCCGCGTGAAGATCGTCAGCCTGAACGTCCGCTACAAGAGCGCGACGGTCGACGAGTTCATCGAGAACCACGCGCACGACGTGAGCCGGGGCGGCATCTACATCAAGACGGCGAACCCGTTCCCGCCCGGGACGCTCCTCAAGTTCGAGATCCGGCTCGCCAGCGACCAGGCCGTCATCGCCGGCGTGGGTCGCGTGGTGTGGAAGCGCGACGCGGGCACGGCCAACGGCGAGCGCCCGGCCGGGATGGGCGTGAAGTTCATCAAGATCGACGAGCCGTCCAAGACGGTGATCGACAAGCTCGTGAACACGAAGGCGGACGCCGGCAAGGCCTACGAGAGCGAGGCCGAGATGCCGACGGCGCAGATGGATGCGCCCGCGGCGGCGAAGATCATCCCGCCGGCGGCGACGACCAAGCTGACCCCGCCCGCCGGGACGTCGGGCCCCCCGCCCGCGCGCAAGGCGACCATGATGGGGCTGGGCATCCCGTCGCCCAGCTCTCCTCCCGCGGCCGATACGCCGAGCAAGCCGAAGGTCGCCGCGGCGGCGCCGACCCCGGCGCCGGCCCCGGCCGCGCCTGCCCCGCGCCCGGCGCCGAGCGCAGGAGGCATGTTCCCGTCGACCAACTCCGAGGCGGACATGCCGCCGAAGCAGGAGCAGACCGTCATGAAGCAGGCGGCGGAGCTCCTCGAGGAGGCTCTGCGCGAGGCCGGCGGGTCGATGGACGAGATCGGGCACAACCCGCTCTTCTCGGGTGGCCCCACGCCCGCAGCGCCCGCGGCCGCGGCGGCCAAGGAGAGCTCGCGACCACCGCCGGCCGAGGTGGCCGAGGTGAAGGGCCCCTCGCCCACGGAGAAGAAGAAGACGTCGATGCCGCCGGTGGAGGTGAAGACCCCCTCGGTCGAGGTCGGCGGCGCGAAGGTGAAGGAAGCCGACGACGCGGCGAAGGCGCGCGCGATGGTCGCCGGGATGTCGCCGGCGCCACGAAAGGCGACCTCCGAGCCGCCGCGAACGTCGCGGGAGTCTCCGTCGGCGAAGGGAACCGTCTCGGCCGCCCCCGCGACGGCGCAGGCGGCGAAGAAGGGCGGCGGCGGGGCGTTCATCCTCCTCTTCGTCGTCGTGGCGGCCGCGGCCGGCGCGGCCGTGATGTACCGCGACCGCCTCTTCGGCACGGACGTGGCGCCGACGACGACCGCGTCGAGCACGGCGCAGACGGCGACCGCGACGACGAGCGCGGCCACGGCGAGCGCGGCTCCCGCCGACTCGACGGCCGCGTCGGCGTCGGCGTCCGCGAGCGCATCGACGGCGCCCTCGGCCAGCGCATCGCCGAGCGCGAGCGCCGCGACCGCCGCGAGCGCAAGCGCCGCCGCCGCGACGGGCACGGCGAAGCCGACGGCAACGGCGATTGCGACGGCCGCGCCCACCGCGACGGCAACGGCCACCGCGACGGCGACGGCGACCGCAGCCCCGACCGCAACTGCGACTGCGACGGCCGCGCCCACCGCGACGGCGGCGACCACGGCGACGACGACCGCAGCCCCCAAACCGAAGCCCAAGCCGAAGCCCGCCGACGACAACCCTTACTGATCGACGAGCTCGGCCAACTCGCGAACGATGGCGACGAAGCCGCGAACGATCGCGGCCGTCGCGCCCCACACGAGCTCTCCGTCCACCGTCCAGCCCCGCCAGGGGAAGATGCCCTTCGGCTCCTCGAGAAACACGCGGAGCGGAGCCGCGAAGACGCGCGCGACCTCGGCGGAGCTCGGCACGAGCTCCACGTCCGGCGCGAGCCAGCCCACCCACGGCGAGATGGTGAAGCCCGTGATGGTGACGACGCCGTCGAGGGCGCCGAGGACGTCGACGCTGGCGCGCGGAATCCCGAGCTCCTCGTGGGTCTCCCGCAAGGCCGTGTCGAGCAGCGAGGCGTCCGCGGGGTCGCGCTTGCCGCCGGGGAAGGCGACCTGGCCGGCGTGACTGCGCATCGACTGGGGCCGGCGCGCCAGCCACACGTGGGCCTCTCCGTCGCGCTCGAACAAGGGCACGAGCACCGCCGCCGCCGTCCCGGCACCGGCCGGCACGCTGCGCGCGCTCCGGGCCGCGAGAGCGGCGCGCAGCGGCTCGCGCAGCGTCGACTCGGTGAGCGCGGACCGACGACCGAGGGTCACTTGTGGACCACCACCGTCGTCCCGGGCGCCGTGTCGGGGCCCGACTCCACGCCGTGCCACCCCGTCGGCACGGGCGGATCGGTGAAGCCGAAGAGCCAGTGCCCGTCGATGGGCGAGAGGTTCACGCAGCCGTGGCTGCGCGCGATGCCGAACACGTCGTGCCAGTAGGCGGTGTGGAGCGCGAACCCGGCCGCGAAGTATTGCACCCACGGGACGTCGCGGAGCTCGAAGGTGCCCTGCCCGCGCCGCACGGTCTTGCCGTAGTCGGCGCCGTGCTCGCTCGCGCCCTCGTTCGCCGCCGGCTGCGCCGTCATCGCCGGGCCCCCGCCTTCGGCGCTGTGGCCGTTGGAGTCCATCGTCGTCGTCACGTGCTTGTCGCGGATGCGGAACGTGCCGCGGATGGTCGACTTCGTCGTCTGCGGGTCGCCCATGCCGTCCTGTCCGGTCGAGACGAGCGTCGCGTACACCGGCGTCTTGCCCTGCCACGCCACGAGGACCTGGTTCTCGATCGAGATGTCGATCCACTTCTCGCCGTCGGTCGCGGCCTTGGGCCACTCCGTGGGCACGAGCGCCGCGCCCGCCTCGGTGCCCTTCAGCCAGCGCCCGTCGGCGGTCTCCCGGTAGGTCACCTCGCCCACCTTGCGCGCCTTGCCAGACAGCTTGTGCATCGTCCGCCGGGCGAAGGTCTGGTCGGTCTTCTCGGGCTTGTCGCCGTCGAAGCGGTAGACGTGCGCCTCGTCCGAGCGCACCCACGCGAAGGGCAGGTCGTCCACCGACTTGATCGCGAGCCCGTGGAAGGGCGACGCCGTATCGGGCTTCACCTTCGTGGCCGGCACGATGCGGAGATCCGTCGTGACGGCGAAGCGCCGGTCGAACGAGTCGTCCCCCGTGGGGAAGCTCCCGAGGAACGCGAGGCCGGTGTGGCGGCGTACGCGGTCGGCGAACACCGCGTACGACGGCACCTTGAAGCCGCTGACGTTGGGGATCTGCCGCTTGCCGACGAGCCAGAACGGCACCGGGTCGTTGTCGCTCTGGCCGCCGAAGAGCTCCCCCTGCGACATCTGCGTCGACGGCTTGAAGCCGGGAAGCTGCGGCGCGCCGTCGACCGCGACGCCGCTCGGATCGAGCGGCACGTCGTTCGCGCCGAGGATGACCGCGTTCGCCGTCGCGCCCTCTTTCGCCCAGAAGGCCAGGTGCTTCTCGAGCGCGAACTCGCTCGCCGTCTGCTCCTCCTTCGTGGGCACCTTGAGGTACTGCGGCGCCAC
>JBEKGQ010000272.1:0-8661 GCA_050012715.1 Polyangiaceae bacterium | reverse complement strand
ACGAGCACGCGGCAGGCCAGCGAGGAGCGCGACGTCGTGCTCTACGTCTTCCGGAAGAGCGGGGGGACGCCGTGGCTGCTGCACGAGCGCGCGACGGCGTGGGCGGGACTCGGGCTGCCGCTCGCCCCGTCCGAGGGGGAGAACTTCCGCCTCGCCGTCGCGGCGCTCCGAGAGCGCGCGCCCAGCGCCGCGTACGACGACCGCCTGATGACGCGCAAGCCGGCCGAGCGCGCGTCGCTGTCGGGAAGCGGCGGGAACACCACGGTGAGGTCGTCGTCGCAGGCGGGCGTGGACCTCCTCGCCCACGTGCTGGCGATGTGGATCGCGCGGAAAGGCGCTTACCGCTAGTCATCGGGATGCCCCCACGGGTAGTGGAGTGTGGCGGTGTCGAAGAAGTGGCGTCGCAGCACGCTCAGGTAGCTCTCGAGGCGCTCCATGTGCTCCAGGCACTCCATCGGGTCGGTGTGTCGTCCGAAGCAGATCGCCTCGAGGACGATGCGTTGCATGCCGCGGAGAAGCCATCGTCGCGCGGCGTGGATGCGCGCCCACCCTCGAAGGGTCAGCGAAAGGTCGATCTGGCGACCGTCGTAGGGCGACCGCCGGCGGATCAACAGGCCGACCCTCTCGAGCGCGCGGACCATTCGACTGACGACCGAGGCACACACGCCGAGCGAAGCCCGGAGCTCGCGCTGCGTGATGGACCGGCGGCGGTCGGCGCCGGTCCGCGAGAACAGCACGTAGAGCATGTCGAACCGCGCCGCGGTCAGCCCCACCGACGCCAGGGGCTTGCGTGTCACCCGCAGAAAGCCGTGGAAAGCGCGCTTCGCTCCGAAGGCCACCGCATTCATGAGCGCGGTCTTCAGCACGCCGCGTGCCGACTCCAGCCGCATTCTCTCGCCCGGTGTCTCCGCTGCCTCCACCCCGTCGAAATGCCCTGAATGGTTGCCAGGGCAACGATTCAGAGGGTCCGGGCCGGCCTTGAAAGGGTGGCCTGGGGGGTGTCCTGGAATGCATTCGGACAGATTTGGGCCTGTCCCGGGACGGACGGCGCCAGGACAGGGCGCAACCAGGGGCTTTGCCGCCGCTCAGAGCTGCGGGATGCGCTCGAGGCGGTCAGCGGTCGAGGGGCACGACCATGTTGGGACGGGCGTGCGCCGGGCCGCGCCTCGGATCGTTCGGGGCCAGCTCGGCCACCGCCGTCCCGATCGCGGTGAACTCGACGATGGGCGCGCTCTGCCCGCCGCCGTAGACCGCCTCGCTCACCGACACGCCGACGATCCCCGCCGGATGGTCCGGCGTTCCCTCCGGGAAATGCTTGAAGAGGTCCTGCTGCAGCCGGTCCATCGCCGTCTCGCGCGCGTCGAAGAAGGCCTGGGTGTACTCGGAGACCTCGGCGTCGCGGGTGCGGTAGTCGCGCAGGTGGCGCGGATCGAGGCCGTAGACGACGGCCCCCATCGCGACGGTGACCGGGCGGTACCCGCCGCGGAGGAGCTTCACGAAGTCGGGCGCGGTGAGGTCGCTCGTGAACGGCATGCCGTTGGCGAGGCCGAGCGACGGCCCGCCGTGGTGGTCCTTCCGCGCGTACCTCTCGTCGAAGCCGACGGCCGTCCCCATCGCCACGAACTTCGCCACCTGACGCGCGCCGCGCCACACGTCGTGCTCGACCTGGATGCGGACCTCGACCACGCCCTCGGCGCCGAGCTCCTGGGCCTGCCGGCGCATCCGGTCGATCGCGAGGCCGCGGGCCTGGCGGAGCGCGTTGCTCAGCTGCACGACCTCGCCGGTCTGGACCATCCAGTCGTACTGGTTGCCGGCCTCGTAGATGCACGAGCCGATGCAGAGGCCGTGCGGGAAGAAGCCGGCGCGCGAGAGGGTGACGAACTCGGTGACCGAGAGCTCGCTGAGGGCGGGGGTGGGTCGCACGATCACTCTCCCTTCATCTCTTCCGGATCGCCGGACGCCTCGACCTCGTCGTTCGCCGACAGCACGAGGAACGGCTTCGTCAGGCCGCCCGCACCCTCCTCGGAGGGAACCACCGCGGTCCCGACGACGAAGAGCTCGATCACCTCGCCGCTCTGGAGGGCGCCGTTGCCGGCGTTCCAGGGCGCGAAGCGCCCCGAGTGCTCGCGCTCGGCGAAGGTGACGCCGACGATGCCGGTGGCCTGGAGGGCCTCCGCCTCGTCCTGCAGGCGCTCGGTGGCGAGCTCGCGCGCGTCGTAGAGCGAGTGGGTGTACGCGCCGAGCTCGCAGCTCTGGGTGGGCTGCGTGTAGAGAAGCGCGGGCGGCACGTAGTAGACGCAGTTGCCCATCACGAAGCCGACGGGGCGGTATCCGCAGCGGATCAGCGTCCAGAAGTCCTGCCCGTTCAGGTCGGACTGGAAGGGCTTGCCGTGCACGTTCTTGTAGCTCACGCCGCCGCGGTGCTTCACCGCGCACCCGATGGCGAGGAACTCCGCCGCGTTCTGGCCGAAGGCGTAGCCCGTCGTCTCGCGCGGGCGGTTCCACGGCGCCATCGGCTCGGGCGACCACCCGAGCTGCATGCAGTAGTGCGACCACATCTGCGCCGCGACGCGCGGCCACTGCTCCCAGTACTGCCCGAGCATCGTCGACGACCGCGGGAAGCCGACGCCGCGCGCCCAGTCCTGCCACTCGCGGTAGAGGATCCAGTTCTGCTTCTGGAGGTTCGTGCCGAGGCGCAGCGTGAGGCGCACGCCGACGATGCCGTCGGCGCCGAGGGCGTTCGCCTCCTCCTCCATGCGGTTCATGGCGAGCTCGCGCGCGTGGTAGAGCGCGCGGGTCATGTCGACGATCTCGCAGCCGGGCTGCCCGGGGGAGAGGTTCGGGATGGTCGGCGCGATCTGGTAGATCGAGCTCCCCATGACGAGGCCGAGCGGATCGAAGCCCGCCTCTTTCACGAGGAGGAACTCGCTCACCGAGAGGTCGCTCGTGAAGAGCTTCCTCTTGCGCATCTCCGCGAGGCGTTCGCGTGCGTGCTGCGGCAGATCCTGGGTCATGCGCCCCCCGCGTCGTCGTCCGGTTCGTTGTATTCGTCGAGCGCGAGCGCGTTCTCCTCGGCCTCTTCGGCGGCGCGCTCCACGTCGGCCGAGTCGTCGTCCTCCTCGTCGAGGTCGGTGTCGCGCCGCTTCTTCACCGACATCATCGAGAGCATGAGCGGCGGAACGTCGGCTACCGGTTGCTTCCACTCCGGGATGCGGCGGATGCCGGTGCCGAACCAGCTCACGTTGACGTCGAGGTCGTCGAGCTTGCACCCGCCATAGCCGCAGGGGACCTCGCCCACCTCGATCGTGAGGTCGCTCCCGACGATGAACTCCGCGGAGGCGGCCTTCGCCTGGGTGACGATGCGGTCCATGACGAGCTTGCGCGCCGTCTCCACGACCGCGTTGGCGCTCGTGATCTCGCCGCCTCCGCTGGGTCCCGAGGTGACGTGCCAGCCGTGGTACTTGCAGAAATCGAAGAAGAACCCGCACGGCTCCCAGCCGTCCTGCACGAGCGCCCAGAGGTCCTGCCCGCTGAGATCCGTGACGATGGGCTGGCCCGGGGGGTGGGTGAGGAACGGCGCGCGGATGGCGGTACCGACGACGGTGAACTCGATGACCTCGCCCCCGTCGTCACCCCCCTTGCCGCGCGCGCCCATGGTGATCATGCGATCGCGGAGCTTGATGCCGATGACCGCGTCGGCGCCGACGAGCACCGCTTCTCGCCAGAGGCGGGCCAGCGCGCGGCGCCGCGAGACGCGGTGGCCGTCGCTGATGATGGTGAGCTCCGCGGTCTTCCCCTTGTAATCGGGGATCTGACCAATGTGGTAGATCGAGCTCCCCATCAGCTGCGCGATGGGCGTGCAGCCCGCGTCGCGCGCGAGGACGAACTCGTTGACCGAGAGGTCGCTGGTAAAGAGCTTGCTGTGCGGCCCCGCCTCCTCGGCGAGCCGCTCCTCGGCGCGCAGCGGGATGCCGCCGTTCTCGACATGAGCGAGGCTCTTCGCGAGATCGATCTGGCGGTGAGCCATCAGCCGGTCACCGGCAAGACGAGCGTGGGACGCGGCACCTGGTGGTCGGCGCGGATCGCGACGACCGCCGTGCCGACCGCGCTGAACTCGAGCACCGACGGACCCCAGGTGTGGTTCGTCTCGTCGATCGTCACGCCGACGATGCCCTCGGCGTTGAGCGCCTCGGCCTCCGCCTGCATCCGCTCCATCGCGAGCTCGCGCGAGTCGTAGAGGGCCTGGGTCGGACCCGGCAGCTCACCGTTCGGCATCGCCTGGTTGGCCGGAGGACCGACGTAAAAGACGCAGTTTCCCATGACGAAGCCGAGCGGCCGGTAGCCGGCGTTCAGGATCGTCCAGAAGTCTTGCCCCGAGAGGTCGCTCGTGAAGGGCTTGCCCTCGGCGGTCCGGAACGAGCCCTGGGCGTCGTTGTGGTGCACCGCGGTCCCGATCGCGAGAAACTCGATGATGTTGGTGCCCCACGCGTGTACCGCGACGGTGAGGCGCACCGCCACGATGCCGTCGGCGCCGAGCTCGTCGGCCTCGGCCTCCATGCGCTCCATCGCGAGCTCGCGCGACTGGTAGAGCGACTGGGTGAGGGCCATGACCTCGCCCGGCTGCGCGGTGGCGAGGTGCTGGGCGCTGATGGAGTAGATGCTGCTGCCCATCACGAGCCCGAGGGGCGAGAAGCCGGCCTCCTTGATGAGGAGGAACTCGTTCACGGAGAGGTCGCTCGTGAAGAAGCGCTTCTTCCGCATCGTCTGCAGGCGCTCGCGCGCGTGCGCCGGGAGCTCGTGCCCCTGGGGGAGGTTGTGCGCGCCGGGCTGGACGAAGGGTTGCGCCATGCCGCCGACGGTAACAGCGTCGGCGGGCGGTCGTCAGCAGCGGAGTCAGTCAGTAAGTGTTGGGCGGCCCGTAATTGAGCCACGGCCCGGTGAACCCGCCGGGGCCGAGGACGGCGACCTGGTTCGGATTGCTCGGGTGGACCGCGACCTCGAGGGACGCGCCCGGGGTGGCCTCGACGATGCCGCGCGGGACGAGGAAGGTGCCGTTCATGATGTAGGGCGCGCGGCCCGGGACCTCGATGTCGAGTGTCATCGTGCGCCGCTCGAAGCGGCGGCCGCTGAGGGTCACGCCGAAGGACATCTGGTTGCAGGTGATGACGAGGCCCCGCCCGCGCAGGCCCTTCCGGGCGAGGGAATCGATCGCCGAGGTGCTCGTCAGGAGGTTGCCGGACGCCGAGCGCACGACGAGCCAGATGACGATGAAGATCAGCGCGAAGCCGATGACGAAGCCCACGAGGGGGAGCGTACCCCGGTGCGGTGAGCCGTTCTACGGCGATGGCGCGACTGTGGTTCGAAGAGCCCATGCACCCATTCCGCACCGGGCGAGTCCCCCTCCTCGTCGCCCTCGCCCTGGCGCCGCTCGGATGCGCTTCGTCGTCCGGCGGAGCCGCGGATTGCTCGGTGAGCACCTGCCCGCCCGACGCGTCCGGGTCGACGACCGCCGACGCGGGCGCGCTCCGCGATGGATCCGCGCCCCTGGACGGGTCGCGCGACGCGACCGCGGCCAGCGACGCCGGCTCAAGTGGGCCGCCCGGCGCGACGACCGCGCGCATGGTGGCCTACGTGAACGTCATCTGCGGCTTCGGGAGCGGCGCGCGCAGCGGAGAGTGCCTGGCCACGCCCGACCCGACGGTGAACTACGTCCAGCAATGGGAGGAGCAAGGGACGAGCCCGATCACCCACTACATTCTCTCGTTCCTCTCGTTCCAGGGCTCGAGCCTGCAGACCGATCCCGGGGAGATCTGGGCCAGCGGCGGCGGCAGCACGACGGACTTCACGCTGGAGCCGCACGTGGCCGCCGCCCTCACCGCGGCGAAGGCGCACGGCAAGAAGGTCTTCCTCTCGATCGGCGGCGCCGCCGGGTCGTCGGGCTTCCTCTCGTGGTGGACCGCGCTCGGCGGCTCCTCGGGCGTCGCCGCGATGGGGCAGCAGATCCAGACCGCGGTGAACGCCTTCCAGCAAGCCAACGGCTTCGGCGTCGACGGCATCGACGTCGACATCGAGCTCGGCGGCGCCTACGCGTACGGCTCGCAGGACTACGACTCGACGCGCGATCTCATCAACGCGGTCCCCGAGTCGCTGCTCGTGGCGTTCGTACCCCAGGTGGGCAACGGCCTGTGCGCGGCGCCGGTGGCCGGCGATCCCCTGACCGCGTCGCAGGTGCTCGGCGGGGAGTGCGACACCTCGTCGGACGACGACGACAGCGCCTGGTCGCTCGCCAACCTCGACCAGGACTGCAAGCGGTCGGACGGCACACCGAAGCTCGATTACTGGGGGATCCAGTACTACAACGCCGGCCAGGCGACGTGCTGCGGCGGTGGGCCCGATACGCCGACCTCGATCCAGAGCATCGCCCAGAGCTACGAGAACCTCGCCAACGGCTGGCTCGCGTCGAACGCGACGACCGACCCCGGTGGGGACTGGCCCGGCCCGTGGCCGGCGTTCGCCGGGATCGGCGCCGACCGTCTCGTCCTGGGAAAGCCCGCCTGCCAGGGCTGCGCGGGCAGCAACTACCTGGCGCCCGCCGACATGCAGACGCTCATCGCGTCGCTCGACGGCAAGCTCGCCAAGCCGGCGGGCGGGATCCTCTTCTGGGATCTCGGACGGATCTTCGGCGACACCGGCTCGCAGTGCGTCTCCGGTACGTGCCAGCCGAGCTGGGGCGGCGGTGGCGACGTGCAGGCCGCCCTCGCGGCCCTCCAGCAGCAGATGGCCGGCCTCTCGCTCGCCCAGTGAACGTCGCCGCGAGCGCGGGTGACTACCGGTCGACGACGGTACGGAACGAGATCGCCTCGCTGCGATCGAGCCCGTCGCCCAGGAGCAGGTACTTCGCGTGGTGCTCGTTCGGGCGCGCCCCGCGCGCGACGAGCCACTCGCTCTCGGTGAGCTCCCAGGCGTTGCCGGAGAACCCCATGACGCCCTGAGGCGTGGCCGTCGATGGCTCGAAGGCGGCGCCCAGGTGGCCGGCGACGCTCCTCGGCTCGTGGCCCCAGGGGTAGGGGTTCCCGCGTCCGGCGCCCTCGGCGATCCACTGCCACTCCGCCTCCGTCGGCAAGCGCTCTCCGTGCCCCGCGGCGAAGGCCCGCGCGTCGTCGAGGCTCACGAACGTCACGGGGAGCGCCGCCTGCTCGGGCGATAGCTCCGCGGGAAGCGAGCCGTCGGACGCGCGCGGGATCTGCTTCAGGAATCGCTCGGCGTCGCGCGGTCGATAGCCCGTATCGCGGGCCCATCGGACGTACTCGGCGTTCGTGACCGCGGTGGCGCGCACCGCGAGCGGGCCGATGGCCACGCGCAGCTCGTGGGTGATCGTGTCTCGGTAGTGCCAGCCCCACATCGCCGCCCGCGTCGCACCGTCGGGATAGCAGCCGCACTCGCGCCGCTCGTGGCGGATCCGCAGGTCGAAGACGCCCGCGGGGATCTCGACCATCGGCGAAGTGACGGTCGTCCCCGCCGCGACCAGGCGCGACGCGGGCGAGCCGGGCCGGCGCCGCGGAGGCGGGCAACGCTCGTCGTAGCCGGGCACCTCGACGTCCGCTCGCCGTGAGAGCAGCTCGAAGTGGGCGACGGCGGCTCGAGCGGCCTCCGGGCCGTCGAGCGCGAGCGCCTGCACGCCCCCGGGCTCGACGGTCACCGCGTCCCCTGCCGCCCGCTCGCCTCGTTCGCCCCAGAACGCCACGTAGGCCCGACCGGGCGGAGCGTCGGCCGGCACCTCGTAGCGCAGCGGCCCGCCGGTCCGGTTCCGCAGCGTGACGAGGGCCCTCGTCGTGCCGTCGCTCGATCGACGCTCCCACCGATTCGCATCGAGGCCGGAGACGCCGGTGGGGAGGAGCGGCGTCCACGCGCCGTGGACGAAGAGGTCTCCGTACCGGTCGATGACCGCGCCCGTCTCGGCGATGAGGCGGCGGTCCGCGCGGTCGTAGGGATTCCAGGTGCCGAAGACGTCGTCCCAGAGGATGAGCCCCGAGCCGTTGAAGAAGCTGTAGACGATGTCCCCCCGCCGCGACGTATCCCAGCGGCGGATCGCCAGCTGCCGGTGCCTCGGCACGAGCCACTGGTGGCGGTAGATCGACGGCGTCGCGGCATCGCCCACGTCGAGCCACTGCGCCCACGACTGACGCACGCGCGCGAGATCGGCGTCCCGCGGGCGGAGCTCGGGCGCGAAGACGACGCCGCGCTTGCGGCTCTGCACGGCGCGGGCGAGCGCGTCGGGCACCTCGGTCATCGTGTCGAGCATCACGCCGTCGGCGTCGAGCCCGGCGGCGAGCTCCGCGAGCTCCTCGTAGGTGCCGGCGTCCCACGGGTTGTAGTCGATGAAGACGCGAACCCCGGCGGCGTGCAGCACGTCGCACACCTCGGTCCGGAGCTTCGCGATCCCGCCCGGCATGTCGCGGTAGAAGTCGAACTGCGTGCGCGCGTCGAAGCCGAGCCGCGGGTAGGCGTGCCACAGGAGGACCGAGTCGACCCGCCCGAAGAGAGCCGCCCACCGCGCGAGGAGCTCCGGCGTCCGGTAGCGCCCGGCGTCGCGGTCGTAGAACGCCGCGTCGTACATGAAGAGGAACACCTGGCGAAACGATGCGTCGCTCCACGCCGTCG
>JBEKGQ010000271.1:0-12208 GCA_050012715.1 Polyangiaceae bacterium | reverse complement strand
CGCCTTCCCCGCCGACGCCGAGCCACAGCTGCTCGAGCGGTCACTGCTAGAACTACAGCCCGTAACGGGTCGGTCGCGCGCGGCCACGTGAATGTGTCGCGGCCCTCGCTAGAATGGGGGCCGTGCAGACGCCGTCCGAGCGCTACGACACCATCGGCACCGGCTACGGCCGCGTCCGCGTCCCGGATCCGCGCATCGCGGCGCTCATCGAGGAGGCGCTCGGCGGCGCGATCACCGTCGTCAACGTCGGCGCCGGCGCTGGCTCCTACGAGTCCCCGGGGCGCAAGGTGGTCGGCGTCGAGCCCTCCACCGAGATGCTCCGCCAGCGCCCGCGCGACGCCGCTCCGTGCATCGTCGGTCGCAGCGAGGCGCTGCCGTTCCTCGACCGCGCCGTCGACGCGTGCACCGCGTTCTGGACCGTGCACCACTGGTCCGATCAGCCCAAGGGCCTCCGCGAGATGCGGCGCGTCGCGCGGGGGCCGGTCGTCCTCATGAACTACCTCCTTGGCGCCATCCCGCCCGAAGCCCGCTGGTTGAGCGGCGTCTACTTCCCGCACATCGGTCGCGTCGACGAGACCCTCTTCCCGACCCTCCACGCCTGCGAAGCTTCGCTCGGTCCTTGCCGGGTCGTCCCGGTGATGCTGCCCGCGGACTGCATCGACGGCTTCCTCGACGCGTACTGGGCGCGGCCGGAGGCGTACCTCGAGGAGCGCGTGCGCGCTGGCATCTCCGGCTTCCGCCTCATGCCCGAGCCCGAGCGCGCTGCGGGCCTCGAGCGGCTCGCGCGCGACCTCGCGAGCGGTGCGTGGGACGAGCGTTTCGGGCACCTGCGCCACCAGCCCTCCTACGACGCGGGCGTGCGCCTCATCGTAGCCGAGCGGAACGAGTGAGCATTCGAGAACGCCGCCCCGCGTCATTCCACCCGCTCCGCGTCATCCGTCCCTGCCCCCGTCCGCTTCGCGATGGAGCTACGGTGTGCACTCCCCCACACCGTCGCTCATGCCCCTCCCCTCGTCGTTCCATCCCGCTGTCCGCTCGTGGTTCGAGCGCTCGTTCGACGCGCCCACCCAGGCGCAGGAGCGGGGCTGGGCGGAGATCCTCGCGGGGCGGGACACGCTCATCGCCGCACCCACGGGGTCGGGCAAGACGCTCGCGGCCTTCCTCGCCGCCATCGACGCGCTCGTCCATCGCGCCGACACGGGCGACATCGGCGAGGGCATCGACGTCGTGTACGTCTCGCCGCTGAAGGCCCTGTCGAGCGACGTCGAGAAGAACCTCGCCGTCCCCCTCGCCGGCATCCGCGACGCAGCGCTCGACCTCGGGCGGCCCCCGGCGGCGATCCGCACCGCCCTTCGCACCGGCGACACGACCGCCGCCGCGCGCGCCGCGATCGTCCGCAAGGCGCCGCACATCCTCATCACGACACCCGAGTCGCTCTACCTGATGCTGACCGCCGAGAAGACACGAGGCCTCCTGAGGCACGTGCGCACGGTGGTGGTCGACGAGCTGCACGCGCTCATGCGGGACAAGCGCGGGAGCCACCTCGCGCTCTCGCTCGCCCGGCTCGACGCCCTCGCCGACACGCGCCCGCAGCGCATCGGGCTCTCGGCGACGGTGCACCCGATCCGCGAGGCGGCGCGGTTCCTCTCCGGAGCGAACCGCCCGTGCACCGTGGTCGACGTGGGGCACCGTCGCGATCTCGATCTGGCCATCGAGCTGCCGGGCACGGACCTCGAGGCGGTGGCGACCCACGAGCAGTGGAGCGAAATCTACGACCGCCTCGCGGCGCTCGTCGGCGCGCACCGGACGACGCTCGTCTTCGTGAACACGCGGCGCATGGCCGAGCGCGTCGCGCACCACCTCGGCGAGCGGCTCGGGGCCGACAGCGTCGGGGCGCATCACGGCAGCCTCGCGAAGGACCGGCGCCTCCACATCGAGCAGCGCCTCAAGGCCGGCGAGATGCGCGCCCTCGTCGCCACCGCGTCGCTCGAGCTCGGCATCGACGTGGGCACGGTCGACCTCGTCTGCCAGATCGGCTCGCCGCGGGCGGTGACGACGTTCCTCCAGCGCATCGGTCGTTCCGGGCACGCCCTCGGGCGCACCTCGCGCGGGCGGCTCTTCGCGACGTCGCGCGACGAGCTCGTCGAGTGCTCGGCGCTCGTGCGCGCGGTCGCCGCGGGGAGGCTCGACCGCGTGGAGCCGCCGGAAGCGCCGCTCGACGTGCTGGCGCAGCAGATCGTGGCCGAGTGCTCGGCGAAGGAGTGGACCGAGGACGCGCTCTTCGCGATGTGCCGCACCGCGACGCCTTTCGCGCAGCTCGAGCGCGACTCGTTCGACGAGGTCGTGGCGAGCGTCTCCGACGGCGCCGCGCCGAGGCTCGGTCGCGCCGGCGCGCTCGTGCACCGCGACCGGGTGAACGGCGTGCTCCGCGGGCGCAAGGCGGCGCGCATCGTGGCGGCGACCAACGGGGGGGCCATCCCGGAGGTCGCCGACTACCGCGTGTTGCTGGATCCCGACGAGACGCCGGTCGGCACGGTCAACGAGGACTGGGCCATCGAGAGCATGGCGGGCGACGTGTTCGTCCTCGGGTCGCACGCGTGGAAGATCCGGCGCGTCGAGTCGCGGACCGGCGTGCTGCGCGTGGAGGACGCGAACGGGCAGCCGCCGAACGTGCCCTTCTGGCTCGGCGAGGCCCCGTCGCGATCGTGGGAGCTCTCGGCCGAGGTGAGCCGCCTGCGGGCGGACATCGTGGCGCGCCTCGGCGACTACGGGGATCGGGACGAGGCGCGGGAGAACCTCGTCGACTGGCTGGCCGAGGAGTGCGTGCTCGGGCCCATCGGCGCCGCGCAGCTCGCGGGGTACGTCGAGGCGCAGCGCGACGCGCTCGGCGTCGTGCCGACGATGAGCGACGTGGTGTTCGAGCGGTTCTTCGACGAGTCGGGCGGGATGCAGCTCGTCGTGCACGCCCCCTTCGGCGCGCGCGTGAACCGGGCCTTCGGCCTCGCGCTGCGCAAGCGCTTCTGCGTTTCGTTCGACTTCGAGCTCCAGGCGGCGGCGACCGACGACGCCATCGTGCTCTCGCTCGGCACCGCGCACAGCTTCCCGCTGACCGACGCGTTCCGCTTCGTGCGCGCCGACCAGCTCGACGCGACGCTCAAGCAGGCCGTCCTCCAGGCGCCCATGTTCGGGACGCGTTGGCGGTGGAACGCGTCGCGGGCGCTCGCCGTGCTGCGCCACTCTGGCGGCAAGAAGGTGCCGCCGTTCCTCCAGCGCATGCGGGCCGACGACCTGCTGGCGGCGATCTTCCCGGCCCAGGTGGCCTGCCAGGACAACGCCCCCGGCGGCCCGATCGAGATCCCCGACCACCCCATCGTGCGCCAGACGGTGCGCGACTGCCTGACCGAGGCGATGGACACCGAGCGCCTGCGCGAGATCCTCGTGCGCATCGAGGCAGGGGACATCCGCCTCCACGCGCGCGACACGACCGAGCCGTCGCCATTCTCGCACGAGGTGCTCAACGCGAAGCCGTATGCGTTCCTCGACGACGCCCCCCTCGAGGAGCGCCGAGCCCGCGCCCTCTCGCTCCGGCGCACGCTGCCCGAGCACCAGCGGGACCTCGGGGCGCTCGATCCCGACGCCATCGCGCGCGTCGTCGCCGAGGCGCGGCCCGAGCCACGGGACGCCGACGAGCTGCACGACGCGCTCCTGGGCCTCGTCGCGGCCCCCATCGAGGAGGGCTGGCGCGGGTGGCTCGACGAGCTGGCGCGCGCGGGACGCGTGGCGCGCGTGGGCGAGCTGACGTTCGCGATGGAGAACGCGCGGACGTTCGACGTCCTCTACTTCGGCGCGCCGAGGCGCACGCTCCCGCCGAACCTCGACGGACCGATACCGACGCGCGACGAGGCCCTGCTCGCCGTCGTACGAGGACACGCGGAGGTGAGCGGGCCGTTCACGAGCGACGCGCTCGCGGCGAAGCTCGGCCTCGAGGCGTGGGAGGTCGAGTCCACGATCGGGCGTCTTGAGGCCGACGGCTCGGTGCTGCGCGGGCGC
Source organism: Polyangiaceae bacterium (assembly GCA_050012715.1). Classification (GTDB taxonomy): domain Bacteria; phylum Myxococcota_A; class Polyangia; order Polyangiales; family Polyangiaceae; genus Palsa-1150. The sequence continues at coordinate 8,158 of JBEKGQ010000271.1, read as the reverse complement.
TTCACGCCGGGCGGGCCGGAGCAGAGCGGTACGGGAAACGAGATATGTGACCGCCGCCTCCTGGCGCGCATCCACCGGCTGACGCTCGACCGGCTGCGGACGGAGATCGAGCCGGTGAGCGCACAGGACTTCGTGCGTTACCTCTTCGAGCGGCACCGGCTCTCGGCGCGGTCGCGCGGCGGCGGAAGGGCCGGGCTGAGGGAGGCGATCGGCAAGCTGCAGGGCTTCGAGCTGGCGGCGGCGTCGTGGGAGAACGAGGTGCTCGCGCCGCGCGTGGCGGGTTACCGGCCGGAGTGGCTCGACGAGCTGTGCCTCGCGGGAGAGGTCGCGTGGGCGCGCCTTTCGCCGCGGCGGTCGACGTCGACGGTGCTGGGGTCGACGTCGCGGGCGACGCCGATCACGCTGACCGCGAGGCGTGACCTCGGGTGGGCGCTCGATGCGGTCCGGGGCGGGGACGAGCCGGAGGCGCCGACCTCGCCATCGGCCGTGGCGGCGCTGGACGCGCTGCGGAGGCGTGGCGCGCTCTTCCTCGACGATCTCGCGGAGGCGGCGAACCTGGACCGGGGCGCGCTGACCGACGCGCTGTGGGACCTCGTCGGCCGCGGCCTGGTGACGGGCGACGGCTTCCAGCCGCTGCGCGACCTCATGGCCTCGGGCCGCGCCGCACGAAGGCGGGGCCGGGCGGTCCAGGGTCGATGGTCCCTCGTCGAGCGCGTGGCGGGCCGCGTCGAGGACGACGTGGCGGATCGCGTCGCGGGCCAGCTCCTGGCGCGGTACGGGGTGGTCTTCCGCGAGCTGGCGGCGCGCGAGAGCTTCACCGTGCCCTGGCGCGACGTGCTGCGCGCGCTCCGGCGGCGCGAGGCCCGCGGCATCGTGCGGGGAGGACGCTTCGTCGCCGGGTTCATCGGCGAGCAGTACGCGCTGCCGGACGCCGTCGACGGCCTGCGCCGCATTCGGCGCGAAGAGCGGACGGGCGAAGTGGTGGGCCTCCACGCGTCGGATCCGCTGAACCTGGTGGGCGTGCTGCTCCCGGGGCCCCGCGTCCCGGCGCACCAGGGTGGGTGGCTGGTGTTCCGCGACGGGGCCTTCGAGGGCGCCGAGCAGCCCAGGGCGGCGCGCCCGCGTCCGGCGCTGGGACGCGTCGACGTCCGCGCGTGACGCCGTATCCTAGCGCTCAGCGCGAATGCCCTCCCCCACCAGCGTCCTGCAGGCCATCCCCGGCGACACCATCGAGCTCATCGACGGCGCGGCCGGAAGCGCCGTCTCCATCGTCCCGGCGCGCGGTGCCATCGTCACGCGCTTCCGCGCCGGCGGTCGCGAGGTGCTCTACCTCGACGAGGCCACGCTCCGCGATCCCACGAAGAACGTCCGTGGCGGCATCCCGGTGCTCTTCCCGTCGCCCGGGCGCATGACGGGCGACCGGTTCGCGCGAGGCACGCGCTCGGGCTCCATGAAGCAGCACGGCTTCGCGCGCGACCTCCCCTGGGAGGTGCGCTCGGTCGCCGTCACCGACGCCCCGCGTGCGACGCTCGCCCTGCGCGCGACGGAGGCCACCCGCGCCGCTTTTCCGTACGAGTTCGCGCTCGCGATCACGTTCTCGCTCCTCGGGCCCACCCTCCGTCTCGACGTGGACGTCGAGAACCCGGGCGACGCTCCCCTGCCCTTCGGCTTCGGCCTGCACCCGTACTTCCTCGTCCCCGACGCGGACAAGGCGCGCACCCGGATCGCGACGAAGGCCACGCGGGCCTTCGACAACGTCACGAAGAGCACGATCCCGTTCCGCGGCTTCGATCTGACCGCCAAGGAAGTGGACCTGCACCTCGTCGACCACGGCAGCACCGAGAGCGAGCTGACCTGGGCCGACGGCGCGCGCCTCGCCGTTCACGGCTCGGCGGAGATGATCCGCTGGGTGGTCTGGACCCTCGCCGGCCGCGACTTCGTCTGCCTCGAGCCCTGGAGCTGTCCCGCCGACGCGCTCAACACCGGCGAGTCCCTCCTCGAGCTCGCGCCCGGGGCGAAGCGCTCGCTCCGCGTGGAGCTGGCTTACCTCGCGCCCCCGGCCTAGCGATGGCCGACCTGCAGCGCCGGCCCGATCCGGACGAGCTCCTCGCCCGGGTACGGGAGGAAGAGCAGCAGTCGGCGCGCGGCAAGCTGACGATCTTCTTCGGCTTCGCGCCCGGTGTGGGCAAGACGTACACGATGCTCGAGGCGGCGCGGGGCGAGGCCGAGGACCAGAAGCGCGACGTCGTCGTCGGCATCGTCGAGACCCACGGCCGCTACGACACCGCGTCGCTCCTCATCGGCCTCGAGCTCCTACCGCGCCGCTCGATCGAGCACCGGGGGATCCAGCTCGAGGAGCTCGATCTCGACGCGGCGCTGAAGCGGAGACCCGCGCTCGTCCTCGTCGACGAGCTCGCGCACACGAACGCCCCGGGCTCCCGTCACCTGAAGCGCTGGCAGGACGTCGACGAGCTGCTCGCGGCCGGGATCGACGTCTTCACGACGCTGAACGTGCAGCACCTCGAGAGCCTGAACGACGTCGTCGCGCAGATCACCGGCGTCGTCGTGCGGGAGACGGTTCCGGACGCGGTGTTCGACACGTCGTCCGACGTGCGGGTCGTCGATCTGCCGGTCGACGAGCTGCTCGAGCGGCTCCGCGAGGGCAAAGTATACGTGCAGCCGCAGGCGGCGCGCGCCGTCGACAACTTCTTCCGCGCCGGCAACCTCATCGCGCTCCGCGAGCTGGCGCTGCGCCGCACCGCGGAGCGGGTCGACGCGCAGATGCGCGGCTACAAGGCGGCCCACGGCATCGAAGAGTCGTGGCACACCGGCGAGCGGGTGCTCGTGTGCGTGTCGCCGAGCCCGCACTCGGCGCGCCTCGTGCGCGCGGCGCGGCGGATGGCGACCAGCCTGCATGCGGAGCTCGTGGGCGTGTACGTCGAGACGCAGGCGTCGCTGCGTCTGTCGGCCGAGGACCGGGAACGCCTCGCGCAGAACATGCGGCTCGTCGAGTCCCTGGGAGGCGAGGCGGTCGTGCTGCGCGCGGAGGACGCCGCGGTCGAGACCGTGCGCTACGCCCGCAAGCGCAACGCGACGAAGATCGTCGTGGGCAAGCCGACGCGCCCGCGGTGGCAGGAGGTCTTCCGGTCGTCGTTCCTCGACGAGATCGTCCGCAAGAGCCTGGAGATCGACGTCTACGTCATCTCCGGCCAGTCCGGCGCCGAGTCGGCCGCAGCTGCGCCCGCGGCGCCCGCGCCGCCGCAGGCCATCCCCCTCCGGGGCGCCATCGCCGCGGTCTCGGTGACGGCGGTGTGCACCGCCGTCGGCTGGTACGGCTTCGGCCAGGATCAGCTGGCGGACGTCGTGATGACGTACCTCCTCGGCGTCGTCGTCGTCTCGATGCGCTTCGGCTACGTGCCGTCGCTGCTGGCGGCGGTCTTCGGCGTGGTCGCGTTCGACTTCTTCTTCATCCCGCCCTACTTCAGCTTCGCCGTCTCGGACCTGCGCCACATCGTCACGTTCGCCGTCATGTTCGTGGTCGCGCTCGTCATCAGCCACCTGACGAAGCGCATTCGCGACCAGGCGGACAGCGCCCGCGGGAGCGAGCACCGCACGGCCAGCCTCTACGCCATCAGCCGCGAGATCGGCCTCGCTCCGTCGCGGGACTTGCTCCTCGCCGCCGCGGACCGGCACCTGCGCGAGGTGTTCGGGGTGCGCGTCGCGGTCCTCCTCCCCGGCGCCGACGGCATGCTCGACGCGGCGTTCGCCGAGCCGGGGACGCTCGACGACGCCGACAAGGACAAAGGGGTCGCCGAGTGGGTCTGGCTCCACCAGCGAGCCGCCGGCCTCGGGACGGACACGCTTCCGTCGGCGCGCGCCCTCTTCCTGCCGCTGAGGGGCGCGCGCGGCCGGGTCGGCGTCCTCGCGCTGTACCCATCGGCGGCCACGCGGCTGGGAGACCCCGACGACCGGCAGCTCCTCGAGACGTTCGCGGGGCTCATCGGCTCCGCCCTCGAGCGTACGCAGCTCGCCGAGGAGGCCCGCCGCGCGCACCTCCGCGCGGAGACCGAGCAGCTCCGCAACTCGCTCCTGAGCTCCGTCTCGCACGACCTGAGGACGCCGCTCGCCGTCGTCACCGGCGCGACCAGCTCCCTGCTCGACGAGCACGGCCCGCGCGACGAGACGACGCGGCGCGAGCTCCTGCAGACGGCGCACGAAGAGGCCCTTCGGCTGAACCGCCTCGTGCGGAACCTCCTCGACATGACGCGCCTCGAGGCCGGCGCCCTCAAGGTGCACGAGGAGCTCCAGCCGATCGAGGAGGTGGTGGGATCGGCGCTCGACCGCATGGAGGATCGGCTGCGCGGGCGCGAGGTGGATACGCACATCCCGGCGGACCTCCCGCTCGTGGCGTTCGACTCCGCGCTCATCGAGCAGGTGCTCATCAACTTGCTGGAGAACGCGACGAAGTACACGCCCGCGGGGAGCCCCATCGACATCACCGCGCGCGCGACGGAAAATGCGGTCGAGGTGGAGGTGAACGACCGCGGCCCCGGGGTGAGCGCGAGCGACGCGGAGCGGGTGTTCGAGAAGTTCTACCGCGCGCGAGAGGGCGAGGGAGGTGACGATCTGCCGGGGCATCGTGTCGGCGCACGGCGGCCGCATCTGGGTCGAGGACCGCCCGGGCGGCGGCGCGTCGTTCCGCTTCACGCTGCCCCTCGTGGGCAAGGAGCGCGGCGTCGCGCTCCCAGAGCTGCCGCAGCACGAGGGGGAAGCGCCGTGACCGAGCCGACCGCGCTGGTCCTGATCGTCGAGGACGAGCCACAGATGCGGAAGTTCGTGCGCATCGCGCTCGAGGCGCACGACTACCGCGTCATCGAGGCGGCGACGGCGGCGGAGGGCATCCAGCAGGCCGTCTCGTACTCGCCGGACGCGGTGGTCCTGGATCTCGGGCTGCCGGACATGGATGGCATGGCCGTGACGCGACGGCTGCGCGAGTGGAGCACGGTGCCCATCCTCGTCATCTCGGCGCGGGGCCAGGAGGAGAGCAAGGTGCAGGCGCTCGACGGCGGGGCCGACGACTACATCACGAAGCCCTTCGGCGCCGCGGAGCTCATGGCGCGCCTGCGGGTCGCCCTGCGACACGCGAGCGCGTCCCACGAGGCGCCCACCTCGGTCGTCAAGGTCGGGGGCACGGTCACGGTCGACCTCGTGAAGCGGCTCGTCCACGTCGGCACCGAAGAGGTCCACCTGACCCCCATCGAGTACAAGCTGCTGACCGTGCTCGTGAAGCACGCGGGGATGGTCGTGACCCACCGCCACCTGCTCGAGCAGGTGTGGGGCCCCGGGCACGCGCACCAGATGCAGTACCTGCGCGTCTACATGACCCAGCTGCGCCACAAGCTGGAGGCCAACCCGGCGCGGCCGAAGTTTCTCCTGACGGAGCCGGGCATCGGTTACCGCCTCAAGGCCGAGGTCTGACTTCAGTCACCGTGCGCCGAGAGGGACCAGTTCTGCGTGTTGGTGCACGCGCCGGACACCCAGCGCACCTCGATCATCACGGTGGCCGAGTCGTCGACGCCGTTGGCGAACGTACCCGTCTCGCCCCACTCGAAGGACACCTGGTCCTGCTCGCCGGCGGGGTTCGTCGACTGGCCCTTCACCGTCATGCACTCGATGTTTCCCACGCCCCCCGAAGCTCCGAGGTAGGCGTAGAGGTCGTAGTTCATGCCCGGGGGCGACGTGAGGGTGGCGGTGAAGATCATCGGCGCGGCGAGGGGGCCGTCGTCCTGCTCGGTCTCGTCGAGGCGGAGCCACTCGCTCGTGTAGCCGCTCACCGCGACGGGAGAGCCCGACTCGTCGCCGGCCACCGAGCCGAGGAACGTCGCGTTCGCGGCGCACTGATCGGGTGAGACGCCGCACGCGGACTGGCCGCCGTCGGCCGTCGATGCGTCGTCGCCCTCGTCGCCGCCCTCGGCGCTGCCGGAGTCGCCGGAGCCGCCACTGCCGCTGCTGGAGCCGCTGCTGGTGCTCGAGCCGCTCCCGCTGCCGGTGCTGCTCGTCGAGCCCCCCGAGGTGCCCCCGGAGCTGCTCGACGTGCTGCCCGAGCCCGTGCCGCTGGAGCCGCTTCCGGAGCTACTCGTCGTGCCGTCGCCGCCGCCGTCCTCGAAGACGCCCTGGTCGCCGGTGCCTCCGTTCGCGCACGCGACGGCCACCGCCGCGCCGATGGTCAGCCCACACACGACCACCCCGAGGCGCGCCGACATTCGCTCTGAAGGTACCGCGGCGCCCTCTCTCGTGCTACCGCTGACGCGCGACATGGGCACCGCGCGACGCGCCTTTCTCCCTCTCGCGTTCCTCCCCGCCGCCGCCGCGGCGGCCTCCGTGATCCTCGCCGGATCGTGGCTCGGGTGTGGGACCTCCCATGCACCCGCGTCGGCCACGGGCGACGACTCGGGAGGCGCGATCGACGTCGTGTCGGAGCCGGCGCCGCCCTACACGCTGACGCTGCTCGACAACGCCCACATCGGGAGTAACTCGTCGCTGCCGGACTTCCAGAAGGCGACGGCCAGCGTGGAGCTGACGGGCGGGCCGTTCGCGCAGGTGACGCTGACGGTCAGCCTCGTCTCCCCGTGCTTCCCGTGGAGCAACTGGAAGACCGATCCGCCTCCGGCCGGGCAGGACTGGCCCGCCGACTGCGACGCGTTCGACCGCAACTTCGAGATGTCGCTCGTGAACCCGGACGCCGCCGATGGCGGCGACGCGGACGTCGTCCCGGGCCTCGAGCTCGTTCGGGCCATCACGCCGTTCGGTGGCCCCGAGCAGATCACGCAGGACGTGACGGACGTCTTCAATTCGCTCCAGGGCCAGGGCGCGCGCACCTTTCAGATCATCATCCCGACGTACTCGGATTCGGCGGGCATGGTGAGCGGCTCGAACGGCGGCTGGTACGTGAGCGCGCAGCTCGCCGTGACGCCGGGCCCCGCGCCGGCGAACGTGCTCGCCGTCATCCCGCTCTATTACGACAGCGTCACGGCCGGCGAGACCATCGCGGACATCCCCTTCACGATGCCGCCGGGGACGACGTCGAGCCGCCTCGAGTACCGCGTCACCGGCCACGGCGGAGCCGACGATCCGTCGACGAGCTGCATCGGCCCCGCCGAGGAGTTCTGCAAGCGGCTCCACCACGTGTACCTCGACGACCAGTCGATCGACATGGTGACGCCGTGGCGGTCCGACTGCGCCAAGCTGTGTACGCTGGCGGACGGCGGTCCGGGCGGCAGCACTGGGCAGTACTGCGAGCAGAACCCGTGCGGCGATCCGGCGAGCGTGCGGGCGTCGCGCGCCAACTGGTGCCCCGGGAGCGAGACGCCACCCATCGTGCTGACGCCCGCGGGGCTGTCGACGCCGGGAGCGCACGCCTTCAAGTTCGCCATCGACGACATCTACATGGGCGGCGACTGGCGGGTGTCGGCGGTGGCCTACGCGTACGGGAACTGAGGGCGCGATGCGACGAGTCCTCGTGCTGGGTGTGACCGCGGTCACCGCGAGCGGGATCCTCTTCGCGTGCGGTGGTGGGTCGAACAAGGAGATCGGCTTCGCGGGGACGGACGCGGCCGGCGGAAGCAGCGACGGCCCCGCGGGCGGCGGCGGGGACGGCTTCGGGGCGCTTACCGACGGGGGGACCACGACGTTCTCCGACGGCGGCTCCGTCGCGCAGGAGGCCGGGACGCCGGTCGCCCTCATCTACGCGCACAGCGCGGACACGCTCTATCGCCTCGACGCGAACAGCAAGCAGGTGGCCGTCGTCGGTCCCTTCACCGGCGGGTGCTCCTCGGTCATCGACATCGCGATCGACTCCAATTCGAACGCGTACGTCACGACCGAAACGAACCTCTGGAAGGTCGACCTCACGACCGCGGCGTGCACCAACATCGCCACCGGCAGCTACCCCAACTCGCTGTCCTTCGTCCCCAAGGGGACGCTCGACCCGAACGTCGAGGCCCTGGTCGGCTATGACGGCGCCACGTACATCCGCATCGACACGACGACGGGCGCGGTCACGAACGTCGGGGCGCTGACCGGCGGGTACACGTCGAGCGGGGACATCGTCTCGGTCATCGGCGGGGGCACGTTCCTCACCGTGAAGGGCGGCAAAGAA
>JBEKGQ010000270.1:0-8694 GCA_050012715.1 Polyangiaceae bacterium | reverse complement strand
TCGACGCGCTCGGGTCCGGGCGCGGCGTGGATGGGCGAGCGCGGAGCGACCTCCTGCTCGAGGCGTCGCAGGCGGCCGCCCGCGCCGGTGACTCCGGGGTCGCGCTCGAGCGCGCGGTTCGCGCCGCGGCCGCGGCCCCGGAGCGCGCGACGCCGCAGCTCCTCGCACGCGGCCTCGAGTACCGGCTGCGTGGCGCGGGGGCGCCGGACGAGGCCAGGCACACCATCGAAGAGCTGACGCGCATCCGCGAGCCCCTCGGGCCGGATGACGACGCGCTCCGCGCGTTCCTCCTGGCGGAGGCCCTCGACGTCGTGCAGGGGGGGGGCGCCGGGCTGCACGAGCTCGAGGCGACGCAGGCGGTCGTGGGCGATCATCCGCTCGTCGCGCTCGGTCTCGCGGAGCGCCTCCTCTCCACGGGACAGCACACGGCGGCGGTCGATGCCTTCCGGATCGCGCTCGGTGGCACGCTCCTCGAGCTGCGGAGGCCGGGGGTGGTGGCCATCGTCGCCACGGACGCGGCGCTCCGATGCCACCGGATCGACGACGCCGCCTGGTTCCTCGACGTCGCCGATCGCCACGAGGATGCGCGCGCCGCGGTCGTGGCGAGGAGGGCCTTGCTCGTCGATCTCCACCGCCTGGCGCGACGCTCCACGCCGGCGCCGGACGACCCGGGGCCTCCGGTGGATACCCAGCGACTCGGCTCGGCGCAGTCCGGCGCCGACACCCGCCTCGACGACCTCGAGGCCGCGGTGCGCCTTGCGACGAGCCCCGGGGAGCGCGCGCGAGCGCGCCTCGCGCTCGGCCGCGCGCGTCTCGCGCTCGGTGACGCGCGCGGGGGCGAGCCGCTGCTGTGGGAGGCGCTCGCCGACGGGCTGTCCGAGGCGGGGGACGTGCTGTGCCCCCTGCTTGCGTCCTCGCCGGAGCGAGCGCGCGACGTCGTGCGCGTCCGGCGCCAGCAGGTCGCCCTCGATCCGGGCGACATCGAGCGCCTGGAGTCGCTCCGCGCGGCGGCGCTGGCCGACGACGATCGCGTCTTTGCCCGCGCGGTCGAGCACGTCCTTCGCGCCTTCGACGCGGGCGCGGGGCCGCTCCCTCCTCCGCCGCTCGCGGCGCAGCCGGAGCAGCCGGGCATGTTTCCTCTGCTGGCGCGACCGTCGATCGACGCGGTCGGCGAGGCCCTCTCGCTCCTCTGGGAAGGCGCGGTGCAGCTCTTCGTCCGTGACGCGGCGAGCTACGGCATCACCGGCGTCGAGCGCGTCGTGCCTGGTTCGACGTCGGCGATTGCCCGGCTCTACGAGGCGGCCATGCGCGTCCTCGACGTTCCGCGCATCCCGCTCTTCGTACCGCGCGCCACGGCGGGTACCCCGGTGGCGCACGTGGCGCTGCTGATGCCGCCCTCGGTGATCCTCTCGGGCGAGGTCCGCGACGATTCGCCGGAGCTTCGCTTCGCGCTCGGTCGGGGGATGAGCGCGGCGCTACCGCACAACGTGCTGCGCCTCGGGCTACCCGCGGTCGAGGGGCGGGCGCTGGTCGAAGCGATGCGCGCCGCCTTCGGACCCCCGGAGCTGGGACGGCACGTCGACGCGGCGGCGGCCCGCCTCGCCGAGTCGTTCTGGCAGATCATCCCCGCTCGCACCCAACGGCGTCTGCAGGAGCTGCTCGGCGCCGCGACGGTCGCAGAATACGAGGACCTGGTCGCCCGGGCCCAGCAGAGCGGGCGGCGCGTCGGCCTCTTCCTGTCGGGCGACTTCGCCAGCGCGGCACGCACGCTCCTGGCCGAGCTCGGTCTCGTCGAGTCGCCTTCCCTCCGCTCGCTGCGCGGGATGTGCGAGGAGGTGCCGGCGCTCGCGGATCTCTTGCGCCTCGCGGTCAGCCCCGAGTTCGCGAGCGCGCGGTGGCACGTCGTTGCGCCGAACGCCACGCGTGGCACATCCTCTTCTGGGCGATTCAGCCTCTTCTGAAACGATGGCTCGGTCTCTGGTCTTCGGCCTCGCCGCCGCCGCTTGTGCTTGCCTCGCCGTGGGGACGCTCGTCTCGACGGCGTGCATCACCGCGCCGCCGCCGGAGCTTCCCGCCGAGATCGAGCATCGGCCGACGATCCTGCACGAGTCACTCGTGCCGCCCGCGGCGAACGTCCTCCCGGAGCTTCCGCCACAGGGTTTCGTCGTGCCGATCTTGCTCGAGGATCCCAACGAGCCGTTCTGGTGGGAGGTATTCGTGGACTACAACCCGTGCACCGATCCGCCGAACTGCACCGTCGCAACCTCTCCCGAACCCCCGGGCGCCCGCTATGTTGCGCCGACGCCCGGCACGCTCGACGGCGGCGTGGTGCCGGTGAGCTTCACCCTGCCGGCGGACGTCGATCCCACGCAATGCCACCAGATTTCCTTCTTCGTCGCGCATGGCTTCAGCTCGACCTCGCCCGTCACGTTCGACCCCATCGGCGGCGACTCGGCGGTGTGGAACTATTGGCCGGAGGGGGTGCAGTGCACGCAGCTCGTCTACGACGCCGGCGCGTTCCAGGACGGCGCGTTCCCGCCCGCGGACGCCGCGCCGGACTCGCTGCCCGTCGTGCCCGAATCGGGGACAGACTAGCGCATGCGATCGCGACCGACGTGGGTGGTTGTCGCGCTGACTGGCTGCGTGACGGTCACGGCGGCGCCCGACTCGGGCGTGAGCCCTCCGTTCAACACCTGCCCCGCGCACCCGTGCGCCGCGTACCAGCAGACCCCCGCCCCCACCTGCAGCGGAGGGGCGTGCCTTGAGGGCTCGCTCCCGAGCGGCCTCGTGATCGTGGTGTCCCTTCCGACCGACTCGGACTTCGCACCGAGCCAGAACGTCACCCTCGGCTACCCCCTCGTCTTGCCGAAGGTGGCGTGCACCTCGCCGACGATCCCCTGCGCTGAGCTACCAAACTACGCCCTCGTGCAGGGGCAATACACCGTGACGCAGCAGTTCCAGTCGCCCGCGTACCTCAACTGGAACCTCGGGAACCCCTCCGCCCCGACCGCGCTGCCCGTCCACGTGACCTATCAGCCGCTCTGGTCCATCGGCTCGAACGATCCCGTCGAGGCCAACAGCGTCGGTCTGCCCCTGGATCCCATCGCCGCCTTCGTCATCGAGGAGACCTCTCCGAGCAGCCCACCGGGTCCGGCGATGGGGCCGAGCATCGGCTTTCAGGCCAACCTCGAGCAGGGGTCCTACCGCCTCACCATCCAGCCCGATCCTCCGTTCGACGTCGCGTTCCCGCCCGAAGTGGAGAACGTGCCGCTCGTGACCGGCACGCAGAACGAGTTTGACGCTCTCGTCCCGGACACCACCACCAAGCTGACCGACGCGCCTCAAAGCGGGCCGATCATCCCGGAGTTCAGCGTGTTCCGCGTCCCCGACGGCCTCTCCGGCTGGCAGGCCTATCTCCGCGACGAGACGACGCTCCAGCGCGTGTCGCCGGTCGCCACACTGGGGACCCGTACGAACGACTGCGCCTCGACGGCATGCACCGTGGTTCTGCCGACGAATCATCACCCAGCGGATGGGGACGCGCTGACGGGCACTCAGCTCGTGATTGCCCCCCCCGCGGACCTTGGCTTGCCCGCCTACGTGCCCAGCACGGACGTGCAGTTCACCTACCGTCAACCGATCCCGACGATGGCCCCCGCACAGACCGTGAGCGGGAAGGTGACGGGCCTGGAGTCCGCGGAGGCAGGGGTTGTCCCGGTCGAAGCGGAGATCTACTTCGAGGTGTCCACGACGGACACCACCACGGGGGTATGGGCGACCCCCGTGGGGGCGACCGCACTGGCGTTCATCGACATCAACTTCGAGTACAGCGCGCACACGACCGCGAGCATCGATCCCACCACCGGCGACGCCACGTATTCGATCAGCCTTGTGCCGGGCGTCTACCGGGTCACGGCCCGCCCGCTCGACTCGGTGCACCAGGTTACCCCGGTGGCCTCGTTCAACGTGGACCCCACGGCCGGAGCGACCTCGCCCGACATCGCCGTCGACGTGCTTCGCTCCGTCACGGGCAATGTGGCGGTCTCCGACACGCGACCCATGGCGGGAGCGTCGGTGCAGGCGACCCCCGTCTCGTGCGCGACGGGGGGTTCCGACGCATCGTGCATGCCGCGCAGCGGGGAGACCACCACGGACGCCGACGGCAACTACCAGATGTCGCTCGACCCGGGCGGCTACACGCTGACCATCGAGCCTCAGAGCGGCACCCTCTTCCCCTGGGTGACCCAACCGGTGCTCGTGCAGGCGACGCCCACCACGACGGTGCCGACCATCTTCGTACCGGCGCCCGTTTATGCGGGTCTGCAGCTCTTCGACCCCTACGGCAACGTGGTCAGCGGGGCGGTCGTGCGCGTGTACCAGCCGCCGACCGCGACCGCGTCCGCGATACAGCCCGCCGTGCTGATCGGCGAGGCCTTCACCGACGCGACGGGCACGTACGACCTCTTCCTCGCGCCCGCCACGCAAGCCATGTCCAGCTCGCCGTAGCCCGCGAGCGGCTTCTGGTATGCTCGCCGCCGACGCCCCATGGAGAAAGACGTTCGCATCAACCTCCTCGCGCGCGTGGCGCGGTCGGTCTCGGACCCGGGCAAACCCCTCGATCCGGCCAAGCCCGTGTCGATCCTGTCGCTGACTGCGGCGTCGTACGGGGCGCGCCCGTCGGAGGATGCGACCGTGCCGACCGGCTTCGATCCGCTGGCGGTCGCGCTCTTCGAGGCGATCGTCGAGGGCGCCTTCCTCGTCGCCAATGCCGACGGCGTGTTCGACGAGGAGGAGAAGAAGACCTTCGAGCGCGTGGTGCTGGCGGCCTGCGGAGGGACGGTCGCGCCCCGGCAGATCGAGAGCCTGCTGAGCGACCTCGGCGATCAGCTCGACGAGGACGGGCTCGACGCGCGCGTCGAGGCGCTCGCGAGAACCGCATCGAAGAAGGAGCACGCGCAGGAGGTGCTCCGCATCGCCGCCCTGCTGGCGCAGGCCAGTGAGGACGTGAGCCCGGTCGAGCGCGAGGTGCTCGGGAAGATCGCGAAGGCCTGCAGCCTCGAACCGGCCGAGGTGGACGCGGCGCTCGCCGACGTGAAGAATGCGCTCGCGGCGGCGATCTGAGGACGGCGACGCCGGCGCCGATCAGGGCAGGAGCGCCGCGATCGCTCCGCGGTAGAGCGCGGCCTCCTCGTGGCGGCCGGCGGCAGTGGCCTCGAGCGCCAGCCTCTCCAGCGCCGCACTCGCCCTCGGGGCCAGGATGGCGCGTCGTTCCGGCGTGGCGTCCTCGAGGCGCCCGCTGAGGAGGGCCAGCAGCTCGTGGCCGCGGCCGGCCTGCTCGAGCAGCGTCGCGAGCTCGTCGGCGACCGCGTCGTCGGCCGGGTTGCCCTGGAGGCGCCTCGAGAGATCGTCGATGCGCGCCGCGACCTCCGCGTCCTGCTCCGCCGGGAGCGAGAGGTCCAGCACCGGGCGCTCGGTCACCGTGCGATGGGTCGCGGACTTCTCCTCGTCTTCGGCGAACGGGACGGACGGGTCCGCGGGCTCCATCGGTTCGTCGGCTTCGGGCCCGAGCGCTTCGCGTGCGACGAGCGCCCCCACGTCCCGGTACGCACGCAGGAGCTCCCCGTCGCGCGGGCGGAGCCGCAGGGCTGCGGCCAGGTGCCGCTGGGCGGCGAGCGCGTCGTGGAGCCGTGTCCGCTCGACGTCCGCGGCCTCACGCAGCAGGGCGCAGACCGCCAGCGTCCTCGCGTCGTCCTTCCCCGGAGACAGCGACGACGCCAGCTCGCGCAGCCGGGCGAACGACAGCGCCGCGCCCGCGAGATCCCCGAGTCGGGCGCGCCAGCGTCCCTCGAGGCCGCGCGCGACCATCGCTTCGGGCGCGTCGGCGGCGATGGCCGACACGCGCGCCACCCCCGTGGGCAGGTCGTCGAGCTTCTCCGCGAGCGCTCGCCCCAGCTCGAGCAGGATCGCCGACGTCCCCAGCCGCCGCGCCTCCGCCACCTCGAGCGCGCGCTCCAGCACGGCGACGCCGCGTGCCTCGCGGCCGTCGCCGACGAGGGCGACGCCGAGACCCGCCAGCGCGTGCGGCTCGTCCGGTACGAAGCGAAGGGCGCGCTCGAAGAGAACCCCCGCGCGCGCCGAGTGGCCTGCCATGTGCCACGCACGCCCCGCGCGCAGCCACACGGCGTGCTTCGCCGCGCCCCGGCGGGCCTGCGCCTCGAGCTGCTCGGCGTCGGCGAGCGCGTCCTCGAGGCGCCCGAGCTCCAGCCGCCGCGCGACGCGCATCCATCGCGCCGAGGTCGCTCGTGGCGAGCGGGCGAGCGCGCGATCGAGCCAGCGGGCCGCGTCCTCGGGATCGCGCGCCGCGCGGGCGGCGAGCTCGTAGGCGCGCGCGGCGAGCGCGGGAGCGGGCTCGGTGTCCCCGGCGCGCTCGAGGCTCGCGAGCGCCGCCTCGGTGTCGCCCGTCTCGACGAGCAGCTCGCCCGGGAGCGTTCCGAAGCGCGCCTCGGCCCCCGTGTCGGCCGGGAAGCGCGCCTCCGCGAGCATCGCCAGCGCGGCCTCGGCCCGGCCGCCCGCGCGCGTGTCCAGGTCGACGATTCGCCGCGCGACCTCGGGGTGCCGGGGCACGCGCTCGAGCGCGTCCACGTAGAGGGCCCGCGCGGCGGTCTCGTCGCCGCCGACCAGGGCGTCGTCGGCCTCGCGGAGGAGCATCGCCAGCTCGCGCGCGCGCAGCCCCTCGTCGCTCGGCGCCGCGGCGAGGTCGCCTCGCGCGGCGTGGAGCACCCAGGTATCGCGGTCCGCCGCCAGCGACGTCCAGCGGACGTCGTCCGCGCCCGGAACGCGCGCGCCGGCCTCCGGGAGGAGCGCGCGCACGATGGCGGCCGCGCCGCTCCGCACCATGAAGGCCGCGCCCTGCCGCTCAGCCGCGCCACGGAGGAGGCTCTCGACGCACGCCACCGCGAGGGCCGTCGCCGGGAGAGGCAGCTCGCTCCCCCGCGCCTGCTCTACGACGAGGACCAGGTCGTCTCCCTCGGCGAGCGCGTGGAGCTCGAAGGCCAGCACCGGCGTCCGGCGGTGCGTCTCGTCCTCGGCGTCCGCCGTCGCCGCGATGCACAGCGTCGCCGCGCCGCGGCGCGGGGCGATCCAGACCTCGGGCGCCCGTGTCCCCACGAGACCGCGGAGCCGCGGCGCGGCCCAGCGCTCGAGCGTTCGGGCTCCGAGCTCGACCTCGAGGCGCTGCAGCTCCCCCCGCCGGTGCCGGAATCGCGGCACCCCCCCGGAAACGTCCACCGGGAAGCGCACGCCGGGGAGAGTCGCGGAGAGGTCCGTCACGACGAGGCACCCGAGGCGGGCTGGCCGCGCCAGCTCGAGGCCGATGCCCTCCCGCCCGATGGCCAGGCGCAGCGCCACTTCGACCTCCGGCGGCGGGGGCGGGGGAGTGGGCCCCGCCCGGCGGACCGCCGGGGCGCGTCGGAGCGGGGAGGGGACGACGGAGCGCGGGGGCATGGCGAACGAGCGCGAGCGGGATGGTACCAACCGGCGCATGGAGAGGGCGACTTTGCTCGACAGATGGGCCGTCGCGCGCCATACCGCGCCGCCTTCATGAGCACGTCACCCCCCCCGGCTGGAGGCCCCTCGGCCCGTGGTAGCGTCATCCACGGGTTCCGCGAGGCGGCGCGGGAGCTCTGGGGCGAAGGGGCCCTCGGGCTCGTCGCCGAGCGTCTGCCGCTGGCGACGCGCGTCGCGACGCTCGATCACATGGTGCTTCCCTTCGAGTGGCTGCCGCTGGAGCACGCGATCGCGTGGCACGACGCGGTCTGGTCGGGGCCCGCGCGCGCCGAAGAGGCGGAGCTGTCGCGGTTCATCGCGCGCTCGATCGACCTCGGGTTCGGCCGCTTCAAGAGCGCCTTCTTTGCGAACGTCACCCCGGCGCGCCTCGTCGAGCGCGCGCAGGAGCTATGGCGCTACCAGCACACCCACGGCGAGGTCAGCGTCGTGATCGACGGTACGACCGGCACCGTCGTCTTGCGGGACCACCCTTACGTGGGCCACGCCACGTCGCGCCGGGTCACGGCGGAGACCTACCGCCACATCGTCACGCTGGGTGGCGGGCGCGACGTCAAGACCGCCTGGGGAGTCTCCGGCGTCACGCTCGTCGTGCAGCTCTCGTGGCGAGCTTGACCGACGCCGAGACCCATGTGACAAACCGATGCCACGATGGGGTGGCGCGTCGCGGTGGCCGCACCGCTCGAGGCAGCAGATGTACGTGGGCGAGCCTGAGCGATGATCCCGAAGGACACGATCACGCTCATCCGCGACCGCACCGACATCGTCGCGGTCATCTCGGAGAGCGTGCCCTCGCTGAAGAAGCGCGGGCGGCGATTCCTGGGCCTCTGCCCGTTCCACAAGGAAAAGACGCCGAGCTTCAACGTCAATCAGGACACCGGCGTCTATCATTGCTTCGGCTGCAAGGAGAGCGGGGACGTCTTCACGTTCCTCCAGAAGGCCGACGGCTACACCTTCCACGAGGCGGTGCGGGCCCTCGCCGAGCGCGCCGGCATCGTCATCGAGGAGGAGCGTGGCGCGGCCCCGAGCGAGGCCGAGCGTCACAAGAAGGAGCGCGAGGCGCTCTACGCCGCGATGGCCATGGCGGCGACGTACTACGAGGAGCAGCTCCGCACCCACCCGCACCGGCAG
>JBEKGQ010000269.1:0-8736 GCA_050012715.1 Polyangiaceae bacterium | reverse complement strand
TTTCCGGGCGCGCGGGTGCGCGTGTCCGGGCGGATTTCACGTCCAGCCCGGGCATGCGGGTGGGCACGAGTCGGTTTTTCGCCGTGACGGCGCGTCTGGATAGCGCTAGGTCGCGGCCGGGCATTTCTTCGCAAACGACAAGGTGAGCTCAATGGCCAAGGACATGAAGAACGTCTCCTCGCCGATGGATTCCGGCGGCGGAGGCGGCGTCAACGCAGGGGTGGCCGTCATCGGCTTCATCCTCTGCTTCGCCGCGGGCATCGCGGTGATGTGGGGTTACGACCAGCACCGCCTGAACAAGGGCGAGATCACGGCCGACAACTCGTCGAGCAGCGCCGCCGCCGGCGGGGCGTGGGACGACAGCGACTCCCCGGTTCCCATCTCGAGCAAGGACCCGATGTTCGGCAAGCGCGACGCGCTCGTCACCATCGTGCAGTACTCGGACTTCCAGTGCCCCTACTGCTCGCGCGTCGAGCCGACGATGGACCAGGTGAAGTCGACGTACGGCGACAAGGTCCGCGTCATCTGGAAGAATAACCCCCTTCCCTTCCACCAGAACGCGAAGCCGGCGGCCGAGGCGGCCCAGGGCGTCTTCGCGCTCGGCGGGAACGACGCGTTCTGGAAGTTCCACGACACGGCGTTCAAGAACCAGGGCTCGCTCAGCGCCGACAGCTACGTGAAGTGGGCGACCGACGCGGGCGTGAAGGACATCGCCGCCTTCAAGGCCGGGCTCGACAGCCACAAGTGGGCCGACAAGGTCGACGCCGACCTGAACGCCGGCAAGGCCGCGGGCGTGCAGGGGACGCCGGCGTTCTTCGTCAACGGCGTCTTCATCAACGGCGCGCAGCCGTTCGACAACTTCAAGAAGACGATCGACCAGGAGCTCACCAAGGCCCAGGCCAAGGTCGCCGCCGGGACGCCGAAGAACCGCGTCTACATCGAGATGTCGAAGGAGAACAAGAAGAACGCGCCCGCCGCGGCGAAGGACGACGACGAGGGCGACAAGGAAGACACGAAGACGGTCTTCAAGGTCCCCGTCGGGAGCAGCCCGATCCTCGGCAACCCGAACGCGCTCGTCACGATCATCGAGTTCTCGGACTTCCAGTGCCCGTTCTGCAGCCGCGTCGAGCCGTCGCTCAAGTCGGTGCGCGACAAGTACGGCGACAAGGTCCGCCTCGTGTGGAAGAACGAGCCGCTCCCGTTCCACCCCGCCGCCGGGCCCGCCGCCGAGGCGGCGATGGAAGTGCGCGCCGAGAAGGGCGACAAGGGCTTCTGGGACGTGCACGACAAGTTCTTCGCGGCGCAGAAGGACCTGATGAACGGCAAGGACCCGAACGTCGACGCGATCGTGAAGATCGCGAGCGACGCGGGCGGTAGCGCCGACAAGGTGAAGGCCGCCATCACGGGGCAGACGCACAAGAAGGAGATCGACGCGGACAACGAGCTCTCGCAGGATTTCCAGGCGAGCGGCACGCCGCACTTCTTCATCAACGGCCGCCGCCTCGTCGGCGCGCAGCCGGTCGAGAAGTTCGAGAAGATCATCGACGAGGAGATCGTCAAGGCGCAGGCCCTCATCTCGAAGGGCACGAAGCCGAGCGACCTCTACGACGCGCTCGTCAAGGACGGCAAGGGCGTTCCCCCGCCCGAGATGAAGGACGTGCCGGCGAACCTCCCGGCGAACGACCCCGCCCGCGGCAACCTCTCGGGCAAGGTCACGATCCACGAGTGGAGCGACTTCCAGTGCCCGTTCTGCGGGCGCGTGGAGCCGTCCGTCTCGCAGGTGATGAAGGACTACGGCGACAAGATCAAGTTCGTCTGGCACGACCTCCCGCTGCCGATGCACGCCGACGCACCGCTCGCCGCCCAGGCGGGGCGCGAGGCGTTCAAGCAGAAGGGGCCGAGCGCCTTCTGGTCGCTGCACGACAAGCTCTTCGCCAACCAGCAGAAGATCAAGCGTGACGACCTCGACGGCTACGCCAAGGACATGGGGCTCGACATGGACAAGTGGAAGGCGGCCCTCGACGGCAGCACCCACACGTCCGAGATCGAGGCCGACAAGACCGCCGCCGGTGCGGACAGCATCAGCGGGACGCCCGCGTTCCTGATCGTGCCGAACGGCTCGAAGCAGGGCTACTTCATCAACGGAGCGCAGGACTACACGAAGTTCAAGAAGCTCATCGATCGCGCGCTCGCCGAAGCGAAGTGAGTCGCGGACCGACGTAGTGGCAAGCCGCCCCTCCTCTTCGCTCGAAGGGGAGGGGCGCTTCATTTCCGGCGTAGTTCTTCGAGTCGTTTTTGACGTAGTTTCCGGCGTGACGCCGGGCCCGGAGTCGACATGACATTGCGCACGCTGCTCATCCCGCTCCTCTGCGCGAGCGTCGCGTGCGGGGCGAGCGCGCCCCCGCCGAAGCCGGCGCCGGTGGCCCTCCCCTCGATGCAGCCCGCGCTCGCGGCGGTCGACGCCCTGACCGCGACCGCGCGCGAGGACGACGCGGCGGTCCCCATCTCGCCGCACAACCCGTCGTGGGGCAGCCGGACGGCGCTCGTGACGATGGTCGAGTTCTCGGACATGCAGTGTCCGTTCTGTGCGCGCGTCGAGCCGACGCTGGCGGCGATCCGCGAGGCGTACGGGCCCGACAACGTGCGCATCGTGTGGAAGAACACGCCGCTGACGTTTCACCCCGAAGCGCGCCCGGCGGCGGAGGCCGCGATGGGCGTCTTCGAGCTCGGCGGGACGCAGGCGTTCTGGCGCTTCCACGACGCGGCGTTCGCCGATCAGACGGCCCTCGGCGCCGACAGCTACGAGCGCTGGGCCCGGGCCGCGGGCGTGACCGACGTCGCCGCGTTCCTGAGCGGCCTGCAGAGCCGCCGCTGGGCGGACCGGGTCGACGCCGACATCCGCGAAGCGGTGGCGCTCGGGGTCGACGGGACGCCGGCGTTCTTCATCAACGGGACGCTCGTCGTCGGGGCGCAGCCGCTCGAGGTGTTCAAGCGGACCATCGACGCCGAGCTGGCCAAGGCGCAGGCGAAGGTCGCGGCCGGGACGCCCCGCGACCGGGTCTACGCCGAGCTGGCGCAGGTGAACCGCGAGTTCGCGCCGAAGCCGGACGACGCGGGGGACGCGCCCGACACGGCGCCGGACGAGTCGCGGACGGTGTTCAAGATCCCCGTCGGCAAGAGCCCGGTGCGCGGGGGGCCCGGGGCGCTCGTGACCATCGTCGAGTTCTCGGACTTCCAGTGCCCCTTCTGCAACCGGGTCGAGCCGACGCTCGACGCCATCCGGAAGAAGTTCGGCGACAAGGTCCGCATCGTCTGGAAGAACGAGCCGCTCCCGTTCCACCCGAACGCCGAGCCCGCCGCGCAGGCCGCCCTCGAGGTCCGCGCGGAGCGCGGCGACGAGGCGTTCTGGAAGGTGCACGACAAGCTCTTCGCCGCGCAGTCGGACCTGTCGCTCGGCGTGCTGGTGAAGCTCGCGGCCGAGGTCGGGGCGAACCCGGACCGGGTGCGCGCGGCGGTGAAGGGCCACACGCACGCGAAGGAGATCGGCGCGGACCAGGACCTGGCGGAGGACTTCCAGGCGAACGGGACGCCGCACTTCTTCATCAACGGGCGGCGGCTCGTGGGCGCGCAGCCGGAGGAGCAGTTCGACCTCGTCGTCGGGCAAGAGATCGCGCGCGCGCAGCTCCTGCTCGCGAAGGGGACGCCGCCCGCCGGCCTCTACGACGCGCTCGTCCGCGACGGCAAAGGCCCGCCGGAGCTCGAGAAGCGGCCGGTCGCGACGCTCCCGGGGAGCGAGCCCGCCCGCGGGAACCTGGCGGCGAAGGTGACGCTGCACGAGTGGGCGGACTTCCAGTGCCCGTTCTGCGGCCGCGTCGAGCCGACGATGGCGCAGGTGATGAAGGACTACGGGACGCGCATCAAGGTCGTGTGGCACGATCTGCCGCTGTCGATGCACCCCGACGCTCCCCTGGCGGCCCAGGCCGCGCGCGAGGCCTTCCAGCAGAAGGGCTCGGCCGGCTTCTGGGCGCTTCACGACATGATGTTCACCGACCAGCAGCGGCTGAAGCGCGACGACCTCGATCTCTACGCGCGCGCGCTCCACCTCGACATGAACCGCTGGAGCGCGTCGCTCGACGGCGCCGCGCACCAGCTCGAGCTCGACGCCGAGAAGAAGGCGGCCGACGAGATGGGCATCACCGGGACGCCCGCGTTCGTGGTGGTGCCGGCGGGCTCGCAGGAGGGGTTCTTCATCAACGGCGCCCAAGCGTACCCCAAGTTCCGCAAGATCATCGAGCGCGCCCTCGCCGAGGCGAAATGAGGAGGACCGCCGGGATTGCCGCCGCCCTCGCGGCCCCCGCCTTTGCGATCGCGACGCTGGCCGTCGCGGCACCCGCCGGCGCGGTGGAGCGCGAGAACGCCCTCGGCATGGAGGCGGGCGGCGCGGTCTTCGCGGTGGCCGACAAGTCGTCGCCCGACGTCGGCGGCAGCGTGGGCTTCCACTACACCTACGGGCTCAGCGACGCGTTCAACCTCGTCGCCAACGCGGGGTGGTCGCTCGTCGCGCTGAACGAGGTCGCCGGCGACGCGTCGACCCCGCGGACGCGCCCGACGAACGTGACGAACGCCAACGTCGGCGCGGCGTACGTGCTCGACGTGCTGCAGTGGGTCCCGTGGGGCGCCCTCGAGGCCGGCGGCTACGCGCTCCAGGGCGGGACGCTCCCCGGCGTGAAGCTCCTCCCGGGCGTCGCCATCGCGATCGGCGTCGACTACCGCCTGAACCGGAGCTGGTCGGTCGGCGTCGAGGTGCGCGAGCACCTGCTCTTCACGGAGATGTCGACGTACCCGAGCTTCCTCCAGGGCCTCGCGCGCTTCGAGTACGTCTGGGGCTGGTAGCGCCCGGCTCCTCGCTCACGCCGACGCTCACGTTCCGGCGAGCCCGAAGCCGTCGTGCAGCGCGCGCACCGCGAGCTCGGTGTACTTCGCCGCCATGAGGCACGACACCTTGATCTCGCTCGTCGCGATCGCCTGGATGTTGATCCCCTCGTCGGCCAGGATGCGGAACATCTTCGCCGCGATGCCCGCGTGCGACCGCATGCCGAGGCCCACGATGGAGACCTTCACCACGTCCTCGTCGTAGCGCACCTCGCGCGCGCCGAGGTTCTTGCCGACCTCTTCGATCCACGGCTTGGCGCGGGCGAGATCCGTCTTCGCGAGGGTGAACGTGATGCTCGCGCGCGGGTCCGCGGCGGAGGTGACGTTCTGCACGATCATGTCGACCGAGATGTTCTTCTCGGCGATGCGCTCGAAGAGCTCCGCCGCGACGCCCGGCTTGTCGTCGACCCCGACGACGTGCACGCGAGCCTCTCCCTTGTCGTAGGCGACGCCGCTGACGACGACCCCCTCCAGCGCTGCGTCTTCTTTGGTCACGATCGTCCCCGTGGTGTCGTTGAACGAGCTGCGGACGTGCACCCGCACGCCGTACTTCATGGCGATCTCGACGCTGCGGATCTGCAGCACCTTGGCCCCCAGCGATGCGAGCTCGAGCATCTCCTCGTACGAGATGCGGTCGATCTTCTTCGCCGACGGGCAGACGTTCGGGTCGGTCGTGTAGACGCCGTCGACGTCGGTGTAAATCTCGCACTCGTCGGCGCTGATGGCGGCCGCCACCGCGACCGCGCTCGTGTCCGACCCGCCGCGCCCGAGGGTCGTGATGTTCCCCGCCTCGTCGGCGCCCTGGAAGCCGGCGACGACGGCGATCTCGCCGCGGTCGACGGTCTCGAAGATCTTCGACCCGTCGATCGTCTTGATGCGCGCCTTGGTGAACGCGTCGTCGGTCAGGATGCGCACCTGGTGGCCGAGGAGCGACCGCGCCCGCCCGCCCTCGGCGTGGATCGCCATCGCGGTCAGCGCCGCGCTCACCTGCTCGCCGGTCGCCGCGATGGCGTCCATCTCGCGCGCATCGGGCACCTTGGCCACGTCGTGCGCGAGCGCGAGCAGCCGGTTCGTCTCCCCGCTCATCGCGCTCACGATGAGCACCACGCGGTGCCCCGCGCGCTGCGTGGCGATGGCCCTCCGCGCGACGTTGCGGATGCGGTCGACCGAGCCGACCGACGTACCGCCGAACTTCTGGACGACGAGGGCCACGGGCTTTCGCCGCTGTTTAGACGTCGCTTCTCGACGCGTCAATCTGCGATAGAGTCGCGCCGGCGCGTGTCCTCCTACACCGGATACCTCGTGGAGACGTTCGTCACGTTGGTCGCGGTGTGCGGCCTGGCGTTCGTCGTCCTGTACGGCGCGCGGCGCCTCGGCATCGGGCGCCCCAGCGGCCCGATCGAGCTTCGCGGGCACCTCCCGCTCGACGCGCGGAGGGCCATCTACCTCGTGAAGGTGGGCGACCAGGTCTTCGTGGTGGGCGTCGGCGAGGGCGGCTTCACGAAGCTCGGGGAGATTCCGGCGCGTGACCTGCCGGCGGTCGAGGCGTCCTCGGGGGGGCCGTTCGCCGAGGTGCTCGCGCGCGCGATGGGACGGGCGAAGAAGGCGCCGGTCGGCGAGCCCGCGGGCGGCAAGGAGGAACCGTGATGCACGGGACCACCGACGACCTCCTCTCGCGCCCCATCGTCCTCGTCGTCGCGCTGGCGCTCGTCTCGCTCCTGCCGTTCGCGTTCATGACCGTCACGGCGTTCGTGAAGATCGCCACCGTGCTTCAGATCGTCCGCAGCGCGATCGGCGCACAGAGCGTCCCGTCGAACACCGTCATCATGGCCCTCGCCGGCGCGCTCACGCTCATCGCGATGGCGCCCGTCGGCGATCGCATCGCCGCACGCGCCGCGCCCCTCTTCGCGGGGAAGGAGGTGCCTGACACCGTCGTCATGGTGGAGAAGGGCATCGACGCGGTCCGCGAGCCGATGCGCGACTTCCTCAGGAACAACGCGAGCGAGACGGAGAAGGCGCGCTTCCTCGACGTCGCGAAGAGCTCGCGCACGCCGGAGGAGCGGGCGTCGGTGAAGGCGGACGACCTGACCGTCCTGGTGCCGGCGTTCGTGGTGACCGAGCTGACCGAGGCGTTCGCGATCGGGTTCCTCGTGTTCCTGCCGTTCCTGGTGATCGATCTCGTCGTGTCGAACGTGCTGCTCGCGCTGGGGATGCAGATGATGAGCCCGACGCAGGTGAGCCTGCCGTTCAAGCTGCTCTTGTTCGTGGCGATCGACGGGTGGGGGCTGCTCGCGAGGTCGCTCGTGAGCGGGTATCACTGAGTCGGGCGGGACGCGGGCGCGGGATGGCGTGACGCGGGCGATCGCTTGACTTCGGGGGGGCTCGAAGTATGTTCCGCGGCCCGTCGTATGGGGCAATAGCTCAGCTGGGAGAGCGCTGCGTTCGCAATGCAGAGGTCCGGGGTTCGATCCCCCGTTGCTCCACTAGAAACGTCCTGAAGCGCCGCAGCGGGCTTCACGAGTCGGAAGGCCGTCCCGATGGCCGCCACCTCGCCGACCGCGGGCGCGGCATTGACGCGCGGCCCCGCCGACACGACGATGATGACTGGTCCCGTGCACGAGGCTGAGACGCGGCGCTGGCGTGCCGTCCCGGAGAGCTTGGTCGTCCTCTTGGGGAGCCCCCATGGGGCCGACCGGAGGCAAGCCGTCGAGCTCCTCGGCCGGCAGGCCGACGCTCCCGCGGTGGAGATCCTCTCGTCGTGTCTCGCCGACCCGGACGTCGACGTCATCTACGACGCCGCGCTGGTGCTCGCCAAGATCGGCTCGCCGGCTTCCATCGAGGCACTGGTCGCGCTCGCGACCGACCACGCCGGCACCGTCGTCCGGCGCGTCATCGCTGCGTCCGCGCTCGGTGACGCCCGGCCTCCTCCCGCGCCGGCCGTCGAGGCGCTGCGGCGCCTCGCGTCGAATGCGGATCGCTGGCTGCAGGAAGAGGCCCGGCTCTCGCTCGGGCGGTTGACGCGCGGCTGACCTCCGCGGTCCCCGAACGCCGTTCGGGTGACATGCCCGTCGCGAGGACGGCTGTTATGCACGGTCCTCGGGGGCCCGCTCCATTCCGAGGTGAACGATGTCCGCCTTCATGGCCACCCTCCGCCGCCGATCCGTCCTCGTCGCCGCCGTCCCCATCGCCTTCGCCGCGTGTTCCAGCGCGCCGAGCGAGAACGTCGCCCGCTCGAGCGCGGCCCTGGTGCCGCAGGACGGGGGCATTCCCCTGACGCGGTACACGTTCACGATCGACCACATCGTCGTCAACCGTGCGGACGAGCCGCCGGCCGACGCGACGTTCGACACGGGGTTCAACGAGTGGGGCGAGCTCGCCACGCGGGTGGTGTCCACCAACCCTCTCATCTCGGCCAATCCCACCCCGACCGGCTGCATGCTCGGCCGCGCGTCCGCCGGCACGACCCTGCGCGCGTGCCAGGGCGGCGCGGAGCAGAACGGCGCGTTCACGCAAGGCCAGCCCCTGTCGCTGCAGGTCACCGTCGGCGCGCCGGGCGACCAGGTGTCGGTCGCCTTCGCGCTCGACAACGTCGAGAGCAACGCCCCCGACAACGTAAACTCGTCGATCGATCAGACGATCGTGTCGACCGGGGGCGACCTGGGGCAGGCGGTCGGGGGAACGATTCAGCTGGTCGCCGCCGGCGCCGCCATTCCGACCGGCGTAGGCGCGGTCGTCGCCATCGTGGGCACGCTGGCGTCCGTCGTCGCGGACGACCTCGGCACGCCTGGCACGCTACCGACCGCC
>JBEKGQ010000268.1:0-8737 GCA_050012715.1 Polyangiaceae bacterium | reverse complement strand
GGCCGCGGCGGGCGACGGTGAAGCCGTCGCCCCCGCGATGGGCGACGCGGGCGACGGCGGAACCGTCACGCCGGTCACCGACGCGGGCGGCGCGGCGGATGGCTCGCTCCCGCCCTCGCGCAAGCGCGGCATCGCGTACGGCTCGAACAGCGACGCGGACCTCGCCGCGCTCTCGGCCGGGATCGGCTGGTGGTACAACTGGTCGCCGAGCCCCGACGACACGCTGTCCGCCGGCTTCGTGCCGCCGGTCGAGTTCGTCCCGATGATCTGGGGCGGCACCTTCGACACGACGACGCTCGCGACCCAGGTCCCGGCCGGCGCGAAGTACCTGCTCACGTTCAACGAGCCCAACTTTGGCTCGCAGTCGAACCTCACGCCCCAGCAGGCCGCCGCGCTCTGGCCGCAGGTGCAGGCGTTCGCCGAGTCGCGCGGTCTGGCCATCGTCTCACCCGCGCTGAACTACTGCGGGGGGGCGTGCAACGAGACGAACCCCTTCGACTGGCTCGACGCGTTCTTCGCCGCCTGCACCGGGTGCCGCGTCGACTACGTCGCGGCGCACTGGTACTCGTGCACGAAGTCGGCGCTCCAGAGTTACCTGAGCGAGTACGAGTCGAAGTACGACAAGCCCATCTGGCTCACCGAGTTTTCCTGCCTCGACGGATCGCTCGCGGCCACCGACGCGAACGAAGCGGCGTACATGAGCGACGCGCTCGCCCTCCTCGAGTCCGACCCGATGGTGTTCCGCTACTCGTGGTTCACCGGTCGCGATGCGTCCCAGCCCGCGATCAATCTGCTCGGCGCCGATGGCGGGACGCTCACCGCGCTCGGGCAGGGCTACGTCACGTTCCCGCCGGGACCGTGACCCGCGAGTCGCGGTCGGTCAGGGGCTCATAGATCGAGGCAGCAGCGGAGGCCGATGTCGTTGGCGCCCGCGTTGCGCGTCCAGTTTCGCTCGCCGACGCACTCGAGCTCCGCCTGCACCGAGTCGAAGGCGCCCCCCATCGCGTCGCAGAACGCGGTGGCGCCGCCGGTGCCGCACGCGTCCGTCCACTCCCAGACGTTGCCGCTCATGTCGAAGAGGCCAGCGACCGAGCCCACGCACGCGGGGCTCGAGCCGACGATGGCGATCATCGAGCCCGCCGCCTGGCCGCCGCAGGTGCCCTGCTCGAACGTGTCGCCGTACGGATAGGTGAGCGCCCCGCCGCCCGAGCACGCGTTCAACCACTGCGAGTAGGTGGCGTTCGTGTCGTAGCTGTTGGCGAGCGAGCCGCCGCCGATCTGGCCGCACAGCCGCTTGCCGGCCCACTGGCAGTACGCGTACGCCTGGCACCAGTTGACGTTCGTCACCGGGAAGTCGTCCTCCCCCGACGGATAGGGCCAGGTTCCGCCGGGGGTCGTGCCGGTGAGCGTCCCGCAGCCGTCGGGGATGCCGCTCCCCGACAGCGTGAAGCCCGAGCCGACGAACTGCGTGTACTCGGCGTTCGTGACCTCGGTCGTGTCGATGCAGAAGGGGCTCGAGCCCGACGTGATCATCACCTGCGACGGACCCTGCGTCCGGGGACAGCCGCCCTCGAGACCGCCGAGGCTCACGGTGAGGTCGCAGCTGCACGCCACCGCGACGACGCCGACGACGACCGCGGCTCGGGCGCGATGCGATCGCGACTCGGGCCGGCGCATCGCGCGATGCTACCATAGGGTCGTCGAAGGACCCCGCGTTGGCCGACGAAAACGCACGCTCTTCCGCCGCCCTCCTCGCGGGGCGCTACGTCCTCGGCGAGCCCTTCGCCACCGGCGGGATGGGCGCCGTTCACCTCGGCCGCATCGTCGGCGCCAGCGGCTTCTCCCGGGTCGTCGCGATCAAGCGCCTCTTCCCCGGATTCGCCGCCGACCGCTCCTTCCGGACGATGCTCGTCGACGAGGCCCGCCTCGCCTCCCGCGTGCGCCACCCGAACGTCGTCCCGATCCTCGACGTCGTGGAGGCGGAGCGCGATCTCTACCTGGTCATGGAGTACGTGCACGGCCTGTCGCTCGCCGACGTCCTCGAGCTCGGGGCTCGCGCGCCGATCCCGCCCGAGATGGCGGCGGCGATCGCCGAGGCCCTGCTCCTCGGCCTCCACGCGGCCCACGAGGCGCGCGACGAGGACGGCACGGCGCTCGGCATCGTCCATCGCGACGTCTCGCCGCAGAACGTGCTCCTCGGCGCCGACGGCGTCCCGAGGCTCATCGACTTCGGCATCGCGAAGGCGGCGACGCGCATCCAGGTCACCGACGCCGGCGTCATCAAGGGCAAGGCGGGATACATGGCGCCCGAGCAGCTCGCGCTCGAGCCGGTGGCCCGTCACGCGGACGTCTTCTCCACGTCGGTGGTCCTGTGGGAGATGCTCACCGGCGAGGAGCTCTTCCCGAACGACCTGGGCGAGCGGATCCGGCGGGGCGACGTGCTCCCGGACCCGCCGAGCCGGCGACGCCCGGAGATCGACGCCGCGCTCGACGCGGTGGTGCTCCGCGGGCTCGAGCGGGACCCCGCGCGACGCTTCGTCACCGCGGAGGCGATGGCCATCGAGCTCCGGCGCGATCGAGCGCTTCCGGCGGCGATCGACGTGGCGCGCTGGCTCGCGGGCGTCGCGGCGGACCAGCTCGAGCTGTCGGAGGAGCGCGTGCGCCTCTTCGAGCGGTCATTGCCGCGGCCTCCCGACGCGTCCTCCAGCGCTCCGCTCGTGACGGGGGTGGCACGCTCCGTTTCCCAGGTGGCCTCGGCGCCCCGCGGTCGGCGAGGCGTACCGGGCTGGCTCGTGGTCATCGGCGCGGCGCTGGCCGCGCTCGCGGCGCTCGTCGCGTTCATGCTCGCCCCGTGGCGCGCCGCCGCCACCGCGGTGCCGCCGACGGACTCGATCGTCGTCGCGTCCCCGCCACCGGTGGCGGCGCCATCGACGCTGCCGACTCCCCCGGCGCTCTCGACGATCCCCACGTCGCCTGCGCCGACGACGGCGGCCGCCGCGCGGCAGAGCGCATCGAGCACCCAGGCGGCGAAGCCGCCCACCGGTCGCCTGCACCGGTCGGCGAAGTCGAAGTGCGACCCGCCGTACACCGTCGACGCGGACGGCTTCAAGCACTACGATCCCAGCTGCTTCTGATGCCCTTCGTGCCGTCCTTCGCGGCCGCTGCCGACAAGGCGGCCCTCGTCTGCATCCAGTCGGCCGAAGAGGGCGAGAAGGCGCGCAAGGCGGGCGCGCTCCTCCGCGCGCGCGAGCTGTTCACGCAGTGCCAGGCTCGCGAGTGCCCGACCGTGCTGCGGCATGACTGCGCCTCGTGGCTCGAGGAGGCGGAGCATCAGGTCCCCTCGATCGTCCCGGGCGCGCACGACCCGCAGGGCCACGACGTCGTCGACGCGCGCGTGAGCGTCGACGGCACGGTCGTCCGCGAGCACCTCGACGGGAGCGCGATCGAGGTCGACCCGGGGACGCACGTCGTGCGCTTCGAGAGCCCGGGCGCGGTGTCCGCGGAGGTGCAGGTCGTCGTGCGCATCGGAGAGAAGAACCGCGCGGTCCTCGCGACGCTCGCTCCACCCGTCGCGCCGCCGCCGGTCACCCCTCCTGCCCCACCGGCGCCTCCCCCGCCGCGAGTCGCGGCGGTGACGACGGAGCCGGACCGCCGCGTCCCCCCCGGCGCCTGGCTCCTCGGCGGCGTCGGCGTCGCGGCGCTCGGCGCGTTCGCCTACTTCGGGGTCGTCGGCAAGAACGACGCGGACAACCTCCGCGCGACGTGCGCCCCCGGCTGCGCGCCGTCGCAGGTCGGCGCCGTCCGCGCCAAGCTCGTCGCGGCGGACGTCGCGCTCGGGGTGGGGGTCGTCTCCGTCGTCGCGGCGACGTGGATCGGCGTGAGCGGGCTCACGCGATCACGAGCGGCCGCCTGGGAGATCTACGTCGCCCCCGCGCCGAGCGCCGCGCGCGCCGGCGTGACCCTGCGCTTCTGACGGGCCGCTCTACTCCTTGCGACGCTCGCGGATGCGCTGGAAGTAGCGGCGACCGATGCCCGCGGCCTTCGCGGCTTGCGTGACGTTCCCGCCGTTCTGCGCGAGCACGTGCTCGACGTACCGCTCCTCGAAGACCTCCATCGCCCGGTCGCGCGCGATCGGGAACGGCAGGTTCCGGGCGAGGATGTCGCCCAGCGCGTCGGAGGACGCCGGCGCCACCCCGGGCGCGCTGCGCGAGCTCGGCGCCAGATCGCCGAGCGCGATCCGCTGCGCGATGGCGTTCCGGAGCTCCCGGACGTTCCCCGGCCAGTCGTAGTCCTCGAGCCGCGTCAGCACGTCCCCGGTGAGGGCGGCGGCGGCGCCGCCCATCTCCTGCCAGAAGTGCGCGGCGAGGAGCGCGATGTCCTTGCGCCGTCGGCGGAGCGGCGGCAGCTCGATGCGCGCCACCGCGAGCCGGAAGAAGAGGTCGTCGCGAAAGCGCCCCGACTGGACCTCGTGATCGAGATCGCGCCTCGTCGCGGCGATGACGCGCGTATCGACGCGGGTCCAGCTCCGTCCCCCGATGCGACGCACCTCGGAGCGCTCGATCGCGCGCAGGAGCTTCGCCTGGAGCGCGATGTCGAGATCGCCGATCTCGTCGATGAAGAGCGTCCCCTGGTGGGCTTGCTCGAAGAGACCGGGCACCGACGCCAGGGCCCCGGTGAAGGCGCCGCGCTCGTGCCCGAAGAGCGTCGCCTCCAGCAGGCTCGCGGCCACGGTGGTGCAATCGAAGACGACGAACGGGCCCGACGCCCGCGCCCCCGCCTCATGCAGCGACTCGGCGAGCACCTCCTTGCCGGTCCCCGTCTCGCCCTCGATGACGACGGGGATCTCCGACGCAGCGATGCGCTCGATGAGCGGATAGAGGCGGCGGATCTCGTCGCTCGAGCCCATGAACGACCCGAAGCGCGTCCGATCGGACGCGGGCTCGCTCACGTCGTGGCCCACCTCGACGCGAAGGACGGTCCCGCCGAGCTGGATGGTCTCGCCCCCGCCGAGCACGACGTCGAGCGCGCGGATGCCGTTGACGAAGGTGCCGTTCGTGGAGCCGAGATCGTAGAGGTGCAGGCCGAGCGCGTCGGGGTCGATGGCGGCGTGGCGGCGCGAGACCGCGCGGTCGTCGAGCCGGACCGTGCACGCGGGGCTCTGCCCGAGGAGCACGCGGCCGGCGCGCGTCGGATCGACGTCGAAGGTCTTCCCGACGTCCGGACCGCCGACGATGCGGAGCACGAACGAGCGGAGCGAGCGCGCCCCGGACGGGGCGACGGCCGGGCTGATGGCGGTGGCCTGGCCGTCGTCGTGCGAAGCTCGGGACATGTACGCGGAATCGTAGCGCGAAACGGGCGCCGCGCGCGGGATGTGCAGAGAGCTACTGCGCCGGGCACGACGTCGTGGCCGACGCCACGAGCGAGGTCAGCGTGTCGAACATCGTCTTGTCCTGGGCCAGGTTGGCCTGCTGCGTCTCCGCCTGCGCGAAGAACTCCTGGGCGCGCGTGATGCGCAGCGTCTCGAGCGCGGCGTCGCACATGCTGTCGTCCTGCTGGAGCTCGCCGATGAGCTTCCAGAAGAAGAGACGGTAGAGGTTCGTGACGACGAGCTGGTAGTTCGCGCGCCTCGCGGCGTCGGTCGGCTCGAAGAGCGTCTGGTAGTGGACGTTGTTGTCCGACTCGGGGTTCTGGGGCTGGTTCTGCTCGGCGAAGTTGATGACGTCCGGGTAGTAGCCCGAGCGGACGTCGACCGCGGTGCAGGGGAAGTCGGTGGCCGGCCACAGCGAGCACGACGCCATCGAGGGGTTCTCCAGCGTCGCGACGTTGTGCATGAGGACCTCGTACGCCGAGAAGATCGCGTACGTCGGGTGCGCCGCGGAGGCCGGCGACCCGTCGAAGACCTCGTCGTTGTCGTTGGACCAGAAGAGAGAGCGCGTGAAGTACTCGTCCTTCTGTGCCGTCGGGTCACCGGTCACCAGCAGCGTCGGATCGAAGTGCGTCCACCAGAGCGTCATCCACGTGTGGCGGAGGCGCGAGAAGTTGCTGCTGAGCGTCGCGCCGGGGGTGATGTCCGCGAGCAGGTGCGTGGGCCACGACGGCAGGTTCGCCGGCGGGTCGCTGCATCCCTGCCAGGTCGTGTCGCACGTCGGGTAGCTCTCGTAATCGGTGCCGTAGAGATTGATCTCGCCGCCGATGTTCCAGGGAGCGGCCATGTTCGGGAACGGCGCGACGCCCTTGTCGTAGCAGCCGGTCTGGCCGCTCACCTCGAGACGGATGCAGTAGTTGGCGAGGACCATCGACTGGTACTTGTTCGTGTCGAAGTCGGCGGTGCCGTAGGCGTAGGTCCCGGGCATCGTCCCCT
Source organism: Polyangiaceae bacterium (assembly GCA_050012715.1). GTDB lineage: Bacteria > Myxococcota_A > Polyangia > Polyangiales > Polyangiaceae > Palsa-1150. The sequence goes on along the minus strand of JBEKGQ010000268.1, from coordinate 2,376 downwards.
GGCCGGCCGCGTACTGCAGGGTGGCCTCGGTCGCGTCCGTCGGGTTCGCGAGATAGGCGTCCGCCTGGGCGTAGAAGGTGCTCGGGTCGGTCTGGATGTGGGGCGCGACCGAGATCCAGTCGGCGATCGACCCGTGGTCGTCGCACGCGTCGATGTCGGCGGTGCAGTCGGACACGTAGCCGTCGGGATTGTGGAACACGTCCTCGGCGTAGCGGTTGAACGGGACCGGGATGCGCAGCATGTGCCGGTCGATGGCCCAGACCTCCGCGAGCGCCGCCTCCGCGTCGGCCGCGGAGCCTATCGCCTTGGTCGCGATGGCGAGCCCCGTCGAGACGAGCTCCTGCCCGAAGGCCGCGTCGCGCTCGATGATGCTGCTGCCGGGCAACATGCCGCCGCCGGGCTGGAACGGGCGCACCATGATCGGGTCGCGTCGGCCGATGGAGTACTCGGCGCGGAGAGCGTGCACCATGTCGACGACGTTGGCGATCTGCGCGCCGGGCAAGTGCTGGAGCCCGCGCCGGAGGATGTCCCCGTCCGGGAAGCCGAAGTAGGCAATGTCGAGGGGCTCGGGCGCGTGGCACTGCACGCACGCGACGTTCGTCTTGATGCCTGCGGGGTCGACCTTGCCGTCCGGAGTGCGCCACGTCGTCATGCCGCGGGTCTTCGCGTCCGCGATGTCCGCCGTCGACATGACGGGGACGGCCTGACAGACCTTGGTCTCGACGATCGGCGACTGGGTCAGGTAGGCGTAGATGCGATTCAGATCGTCGTCGTTCAGCCAGGTCGACTTGAAGAACGGCATCTCCAGCGTCGGGGTCACGACGCCACCGCGTACGATCGACGCGAACGTGTCGAAGGGGCGAGGGACGTTGATGGCGGGATAGGGATAACCCTCGCGACCGGTGCCGGTCGGTCCGTGACAGCCCGAGCACTCGTCGATGAAGGCCTGTGGCGGGGAGGTCGGGACGGCCCCCGACGGGTCGAGCGTCGTCCCGCAGTCCTGGCCGGTCGGAGGCCAGAACGACGCCGGGTCGAGCGTGGCTCCGCCGATGAGGCGACTCGGCGGCAGGTTCGCGGACGACTCGGTTCCGCTGCCCCCGGTGGACGGGGCGGCCCCGCCGCCGGTGGACGTCGTGGCGCCTCCGCCGCTGCCCGACCCGACGCCGGTGGGCGCGGGCACCGTGCCCGGGTGGCTGGAGCACGCGGCGAGGGCCGCGCCGCCGACGACGAGGGCGGCCAGCGTGGAACGGAGGTCTGCGGTCATGGCGACGCGTGCAGCAACGCGCGTGCCCGGGGCGGAGGCTCTTGCTGCGCGTGGGATCGAAGCCGCCGTTCTTCGATGGTGCGGCCCGGGCGGACGCCCTGCGGTCTGGAAGGCCGCACGTCACGACGCCGATGGAGCCTGTTCCTCGGCTTTCCGGCGTTCTCTTCGCGGCACACCCATTGCGATGGCGTGGGCCATGCGATTCCGCCCCCTCCCGGTCCTCGCGCTGTCGGTCCTCCTGGTCACGCACTGCGGCGGCGGCGGGAGCGGGGGCGGCGGGAACGGCGCGAGCAGTGGAAGCAGCGGCAGCACCGGAAGCAGCAGCGGCAGCGCCAGCAGCACGAGCAGTGGGGGAGGTACGAGCAGCAGCGGCAGTACGAGCAGCAGCGGCAGTACGAGCAGCAGCGGCAGTACGAGCAGCAGCGGCAGCACCGGCAGCAGCGGCAGCACCGGCAGCAGCGGCAGCAGCAGCGGAGGCGTGGGCGGTGACGGCGGCGGTCCCACCAACGGCACTCAGTCCGTGTTCCAGCGCGGCGGCGATCTCCTGCGAAGCGCGACCTATACGCAGCCCGGTCTCCTCGCGTCGCAGGTCACGACGATGGCGCCCGACACGACCTTCAACACCAACGCGACGTTCCCCGCGAACGGCAACACGCAGAACCAGGGCACGGCGTCGGTGCTCTACGTGCAGGACGGCCCTGCGTCCGCCGGCTGCCCGGCAGGCGCCACCGGGTGCACGGCCACCGCGCGCGCGACCGGCGCAGGCATCTTCCTCGCGTTCCCCGCGCTCGGCGCGAACCCCAACGTCGTCGCGTTCGACGAGACCACCGGGCTCACGGTCTGGACCGCTCACCTGACGACCGGCGGGGATGGCCTCCGCGGCACGCCGGTGATCGACCCCACCACGCGCCGCCTCTTCGCCGTCACCGGCAACAACCCGCACCTCGTGCACGCGCTCTCGATCGACGACGGCGTCGAGACGACCACGGGAGGCTGGCCGGTGACCCTGTCGAGCGCGACGCTCTCCTACAGCGGCACCGCCTTCAACTCGGGTGGCCAGAACCAGCACGGCGCCCTGCTCCTCATGAACGACATCCTGTATATCCCCTTCG
>JBEKGQ010000267.1:0-8741 GCA_050012715.1 Polyangiaceae bacterium | reverse complement strand
GAGCTGCTCCTGATGCAGGTGCCCGTCGCCGAAGTTCCAGCCGAGCACGAGCCCCGCCACGATCTCGCCGTCGACCCACTCGTAGTCCTCGAGGCGTTCGACGGCCTTGGGGACGAGCAGCGGCAGGGCGCGCCCGTGGAGGTGCATCAGGCGGAAGCCCATCACCTTGCCGACGAGCCCCACCGCGGTTCGCTGGTCGTAGAAGCGCGCGAGCTGGTCGTGGATCCAGGCGCTGCTCGCCTTCAGCCGCGCGAGCTTGCGGTACGCGTCGCCCTCGAAGAGCCACACCGAGTACGCCCAGTTGCCGGCGTAGTACCGCATGGCGAGGAGGAACGAGAGACGCCGCGGGAACAGGTTGCCGAGGAGCGGCAGGCCCACGAGCATGACGGCCAGAAACGCCGCGAGCGCGGGCGGCCCCACGGAGAGCGCGGAGACGTCCGGGTGCGCCCAGAAGAGCGCGAAGCCGCCGTAGACGACGGCGACGTTCCACTCGATGGGGACGCCCATGGGGACGCTGCTCGTGATGTACCCGTGGAGGAGCAGCATGAGCACGATGGCGACGACCGGCGGCGTGCCGAGCGGCGTCGCGAGGAACGCGATGGGGACGCCCAGCTCCAGCGCCGTTCCGGCGTGGCCCGTGATGGTGGCGAGCGTGGAGGGGCGCAGGTCGCGCGGGTAGTCGCGGTACATGCGGCGTCGCAGCCAGGGGAAGCGCGTGAAGGGGCCGTTCGAGGTCATCACGCACACCACGGTCGGGAAGTGGTGGTTCAGCTTGGAGAACCCCGCCCAGAACCAGAGCGCCAGCTGCACCGCCATCGCCCCGGCGATCCAGTCGCGGGCGAAGACGAAGCACACCAGGGTGACCCAGTAGTGCTCGGCGCGCGCCGCGAGGAAGAGCGTCCGGTCGAGGACGCCGAGCAGCGGGACGAGCACGACGAGGGGGAAGAAGTGCTCGAGCCCGGGGGCCGGGGCGGCGAGCGCGCGAACGCTGGCCACGAGGAGGGCCAGGTAGAGGAGGACGTCGAGGACGCCGCGGGTACGGCCACCGACCACGGGGACGCCCGGGAAGAGCGGGAGCTTCGTCGTCCCGGGGCGGAGGAAGTAGAGGAAGCCGCCGACGGGGGGAAAGTAGCGGCCGGTGAGCGGTCCGCTCCCGCAGCCGAGGCCGAGGATCTCGAAGAGCAGGCTCCAGACGATGGCCTTCTGGAACGCGACGGGGTGGAGCCACCATGCGGCGATGGTGGAGGGTCCGCCGAGAGACGGGCTGAAGCCGCAGAAGAGCACCCAGACGCCGACGTAGAGCGCGACCTTGAGGGCGTAGGCGAGAAAGACCCCGTGGGGGGTGCCGTAGCCGTGCATCGCCCACGCCTCGCAGACCATCCGCCCGCGCTCGACGAGGGGTCTCTTTGCCCAGTCCAGCGCATCGTAAGGAGGTGGGGTCGGAGCGAGGAACCCCATGGGAGCTCCGATGTTACGCGCTGGCCCGGCGCCGGGCTCCCGCCGGCCCCCCCATTCGGGTGACACGGGAAGAGGGAAGGCCCGCGCCATCGTTGACGGATAAGTGAACGCAGCCATGCGCCTCCAGCACCTCCTCCCTCTTCTCGCCCTCGCCCTCGCGGCCTGCGCCGGGAAGGCCCCCCCTGCGGTCGTCGCTTCCTCCGCGCCGATCCCATCGCCCTGGCGCCCGGCGACGGGGGTCACCAACGTCGAGTGCCGGTGGGATCAGAGCGCCGAGCCTCAGCCGGGACCGGCGCTCGAGGCCGCCTGCAAGGCGGACCCCGCGTGCGGTTGTGCCACGCTCGGCCACGCGTTGCTCATGGCCAGCGACGGGGCGGTCGACGCGCGGGCGCTCGAGGTGCTCGACGGGGCGTGCCACCGCGGCGTCCTTCTGTCGTGCGACGAGGCGGCGATGGTCGAGGAGCTGTGCGTGCGGGGCACCGCGAAGCCGAGCACGGCGTGCGACGAGCTGGCCCGCGAGGGTCGGCTCGGCGCCGCGGAGATGCAGCGGTAGGACGCCTCCTCCGCGGCGGTCGTCGCGCGCTCAGCCCTTCACGCGCTTGTTCTCGGGATCGTAGAGAGGCTTCATCGACGCCACCGCCGGGTACCGCTTCCCCGCGATCTCGACCTCCCAGGTCCCGGCGTCGAGATACGCCTGCGTCACCGGCTCGCCCGCCTCGACCATCACGAGGCCCACCGCCCCGCCCACGGTGAAGCCATAGGACGCGGCCCGCACGTAGCCCACCGGCTTGCCGCTCCTCCGCACGACCTCGGCGTGGAACATCATCGGCTCCGGATCCTTCACGAGCACCTGGACGATGCGCCGGGTGAGCGGGCCGGCCGCCTTCTTGGCCATCACCGCCTCTTTCCCCACGAAGCCGCCGGGCTTCTTCAGGTCGACCGCGAAGCCGAGGCCCGCCTCGAGCACCGAGTCCGTGTTGTCGATGTCGTGCCCGTAGTCGCGATAGCCCTTCTCCATGCGCAGGCTCGCGAGGGCCTTGAGCCCCGCGTGCCGCAAGCCCACCCCCTCCCCGGCCGCGGTGAGCCGGTCGTAGACGTACGCGGCCTGCTCGGCGGGCACGTAGAGCTCGTAGCCGAGCTCGCCGAGGTACGTGATGCGCACGCAGAGGACGCGCGCGTAGCCCATGTCGATCTCGCGCGCGGTGCGGAACGGGAACGCGTCGTTCGACAGGTCCGCCGTCGTCACCGACTGCACGAGCTCGCGCGACCGGGGGCCCTGGACGTTGAGCTGCGCGTAGCCCGAGGTCACGTCGCTCACGAAGGCGTGCGCGTCGGCCATGTGACGGCGCATCCACGTCTCGACGTGCCGGTGCGCGGTGTCCGTCGCGACGACCCAGTAGCGCTCGTCGTCGAGCTTGGTCACGGTGAGATCGGCCTCGAGCTTGCCGCCCTCGTTCAGCCACTGCGTGTACGTGATGACGCCGGGCTCCCCGTCGACGTGGTTGGCCGAGATGAGGTTCAGGATGCGCCCCGCGTCGCGCCCCTCGACGCGAAACTTCGACATGAAGGACATGTCCATCAGGATCACGCCCTCGCGCGTCGCGTCGTGCTCCGCCTTCCAGTACGGGAACCAGTTCTGCCGCCCCCACGAGAGCCGCTCCACCTCGGGCTTCACCCCCGGCGGGGCGTACCAGTCGGCTCCTTCCCAGCCGCTCACGTCCTTGAAGTACGCCCCGCGCGCGGCGAGGCGGTCGTGCACCGGCGAGCGCTTCGCGCCCCGCGCCGTCTCCATCGACCGCGTCGGGTAGTGGCACTGGTAGACCATGCCGAGCGACTCCACCGTGCGCGTGCGCCGGTACTCGGGGTTCGCCTGGTAGGTGTGCAGCCGGTCGATGTTGAAGCCGGTGACGTCGACGTCCGGGCGGCCGTTGATGATCCAGTGCGCCATCACGCGCCCGAGACCGCCGCCGGTCAGGATGCCGATGGAGTTGAGGCCGGCGGCCACGAAGTAGTTCTTCAGCTCCGGCGCCTCGCCCACGACCGGCTGCAGGTCCGGCGTGAAGCTCTCCGGGCCGCAGAAGAACTTGCGGATGCCGACCTCCATCGAGATCGGCACGCGGCTCATGGCCCGCTCGACGTACGGGCCCATGCGGTCCCAGTCGGGGTTCAGCTCGCCGAAGGAGAAGTCCTCCGGGACGCCTTCGACCTTCCACGGGGCGCAGACCGGCTCGAAGAGGCCCACCATCAGGCCGCCCACCTCCTCGCGGAAGTAGCCGTACGAGCCCGGGTCCTCGAGCACGGGGAACGACGCGGTGAGGCCGGGGATCTTCTCGGTGATGAGGTAGTAGTGCTCCGCCGACTGCAGGGGGACGTTCACGCCCGCCTTCGCGCCGAGCTGCCGCGCCCACATGCCGGCGCAGTTGACGACGTACTCCGCCTCGATGTCGCCGTACGCGGTGCGGACGCCGGCCACGGCGCCGCGCTTCTTGAGCACGCCGGTGACCGGCACGCCCTCGAGGATCTTCGCGCCCTGCATGCGCGCGCCCTTGGCCAGCGACATCGTGATGTCGACGGGGTTCGCCTGGCCGTCCTCCCTCACGTAGAAGCCGGCGAGGATGTCGTCGGTCTTCGCCAGCGGGAAGAGCTCCCGCACCTGCGACGGCGAGATCTCGTGCACGTCGACGCCGCAGTAGCGGTTGAACGCCGAGACGCGCCGGTACTCCTCGAGCCGATCGGGCTCGGTGGCCACCTCGATGAAGCCGACCGGCTTGAAGCCGGTCGAGAGCCCCGTCTCGGCCTCGAGGCGGCTGTAGAGCGCGCGCGTGTACTTGCGCATCTCGGTGGACGTCTCCGACGTGGAGCCGAACGTCACGATGAGGCCCGCCGCGTGCCACGTGGTGCCCGACGTCAGCCGGTCGCGCTCGAGGAGCACCACGTCCTTCCAGCCCATGTGGGCCAGGTGGTAGGCGACCGAGCAGCCGATGATGCCTCCCCCGACGATGACGACGCGCGCTTGCTTCGGAAGGACCGGGTCGGGCATGCCCTCCCATATACCTGCAGCTTAGCCTGGTACAACGGGAGCGAGCGGTTTGCGGGGAGCGCGGGAGAAAAGTCGCAGTGCGAGCAGAAGGCCCAGCAGGTTGAACGCGGCCGCCGCGAAGAAGGCCGCGCCCGGGATGTGCGGCGACGCGTCCGGGGGACCAAACCGGGCGAGCAGCGAGGTGCCGATGACCGGCCCGATGATGGCGGCGATTCCGCCGAGGCTGTTGAGCGAGCCCTGGAGCTCGCCCTGCTCCTTCGGGCCGACCGCGCCCGAGATGATCGCCTGCACGGCGGGCCCCGCCAGCCCGCCGAGCGCCAGCGGCGCGATGAAGACGAGGATCATCCAGCCCTGGGTCGCGAGCCCGAGCAGCAGGTGGCCGGTGATGGCCATCATGAAGCCGATGACGAGCGCCCGCCGCTCGCCGAGGCGCGGAATCGCGACGCGGACGAGGCCTCCCTGCACCACCGCCGTGGCGAGACCGACGACCATGAGCGACACGCCGACCATCCGGAGGCTCCAGCCGAAGCGCGACTGGGTGTGGAGCGCCCAGACGCTCTGGAGGATCCACTGCCCCATGAAGGAGCAGAAGATCGTGCCCGTGAGGCCGATGACGATGGGGTGACGGGCGAGGGCACGGAGCGACCCGAGCGGGTTGGCGCGCGCGAAGGAGAAGGGGCGCCGGTTCTCGGGGGCGAGCGACTCGGGAAGGACGAAGAGGCCGTACATCATGTTGACGAAGTTGAGCCCGGCGGCCGCGAAGTAAGGGATACGCAGGCCGACGTCGCCGAGGAGGCCCCCGAGCGCCGGACCGAGGATGAAACCGAGGCCGAACACCGCGCCGACGAGCCCGAAGCTCGCGGCGCGCTTCTCCGGGGGCGTGATGTCGGCGATGTAGGCCCCCGCAGCGGAGAAGCTCGCCCCGGTGATGCCCGCGATGACGCGGCCGACGAAGAGCCACCACAGCGCGGGCGCGAAGCCGCTCAGCAGGTAGCTCCCGGCCGCCCCGAGGAGCGACACGAGGATGACCGGGCGCCGCCCGAAGCGATCGCTGAGGCCGCCGACGACCGGCGCGAAGAGAAACTGCATCGCGGCGTAGAGCGACACCATGATGCCGAAGTAGTGCGACGCCTCGCTGAGGTCGTTCCCGAGGAAGCTCGCGACGAGGCGGGGCGCGACCGGGATGATGAGCCCCAGTCCGAGCGTGTCGAGAAGGACGGTGATGAGCACGAAGGCCGTGCCGGCGGGACGGGACTTGGCTCGATCGGCCATCGGCGCGTTCATTTCCTCGGGCGTACGTAGCGGAAACGCGGCCAACAATCTCGTCTTGTCCCGCCACCCTCCCGGGTCCTAGCCTCGTCCTGCGATGACTGGCTTGAGCGGCGGCCCGATCGGCTCCACGTTCGACCCGCACTCGCCCGAAGCGCTGGCGATATCGTCGCTCTTCGGGCAGACGCTGGTCGTCTGCGGCGTCATCGGCGCGGTGGTCACCGCCCTCGTCGTGACGTGCGTCGTGCGGTTCCGCGCCGGCAAGCGCCCCGAGGAGCCGGCCCAGACCCACGGGAACCGGAAGCTCGAGATCACCTGGACCATCATCCCCTTCGTCATCGTCCTCGGCCTCTTCGCGCTCACCGCGCACGCGATGGCGGCCTCCGACCCGCCCGCCGACCGCGAGCCCGACATCGTCATCGTCGGGCACCAGTGGTGGTGGGAGGCGCGGTACGCGAGCGGGGCCATCACGGCGAACGAGATCCACGTCCCCGTCGGCAAGGATCTCCTCCTGCGGATCGAGTCGTCCGACGTCATCCACGACTTCTGGGTCCCCCAGCTCGGGCGCAAGGTGGACGCCATCCCGGGGCACCCGTCGACCATCTGGCTCCAGGCCGACGCCCCCGGGACGTACCTCGGAGCGTGCGCCGAGTTCTGCGGCGCCGAGCACGCGTGGATGCGGATCGTGGTCGTCGCGGACTCGCCGGCGGACTTCGCGAAGTGGGACGCCCACCAGCGGGAGCCGGCGGAGCAGGCCGCGATGACGAGCGACGAGGTGCGCGGCGAGAAGGAGTTCCGCGCGAAGACCTGCATCAACTGCCACGCCGTGCGCGGCATCGGCGACGCGATCGTGGCCCCCGATCTCACCCACCTCGCGGGCCGGAAGACGCTCGGCGCCGGCGTGCTCGCCAACGACCCCCCGAGCCTCGCGCGATGGCTGCGGGAGCCCCAGGTCGTGAAGCCCGCCAGCCACATGCCCGACCTGAACCTGACCGAGCCCGAGATCGCCGACCTCACCGCCTACCTGGACACGCTCCGATGACCACCGCGACGTCGCCGCTCTCCGTCGAGAAGCCCGCGGCGGCTCACGATGCGCACGCGAGCGAAGCCGACGGGTGGTTCTCGTGGGTGGCCACCGTCGACCACAAGCGCATCGGCATCCTCTACCTCGTGACGGCCCTCTTCTTCTTCTGCGTCGGGGGCGTCGAGGCGCTCGTCATCCGCCTGCAGCTGGCCCGTCCGAACGGGACGCTCGTCTCGGCCGAGACGTTCAACCAGCTCTTCACGATGCACGGGACGACGATGATCTTCCTCGTCGTCATGCCGACGCTCGTCGGCTTCGGCAACTACGTCGTGCCGCTCATGATCGGCGCGCGCGACATGGCGTTCCCGCGCCTCAACGCGATGAGCTACTGGCTGCTCCCGTTCGGGGGCTTCCTCCTGCACTTCAGCGTCTTCACCGGTGGCGCGCCGGCGGGAGGATGGTTCTCCTACGCGCCGCTCACCGAGACGCCGTTCTCGTCGACGCAGGGGACCGACTACTGGGTGCTCGCGCTGCTGGTGCTCGGCGTGGGGTCGGTGGCGACCGCGATCAACTTCATCGCGACGATCCTCACGCTGCGCGCGCCGGGGATGACGATGGGGCGCATGCCGCTCTTCGTCTGGATGACGTTCGTCACCTCGATCCTCGTCGTCCTCGCGCTGCCGGTCCTCAACGCCGCGATCATCCTGCTCCTCGTCGACCGGCAGCTCGACGCGCACGTCTTCCTAGCGAGCGGCGGGGGCAACGCCGTGCTGTGGCAGCACTTCTTCTGGACGTTCGGACACCCGGAGGTCTACATCCTCGCCCTCCCGGCGTTCGGGATGATCTCCGAGATCATCCCGGTCTTCTCGCGGAAACCCATCTTCGGCTACGAGTTCGTGGTCGCGTCGGCGGTCGCGATCGCGATCCTCAGCTTCGGCGTGTGGGCGCACCACATGTTCGCGGTCGGGCTCGGGCACACGGCGGACCTCTTCTTCGCCGGCGGGAGCATGCTCATCGCCATCCCGACCGGGGTGAAGATCTTCAACTGGATCGCCACGATGTGGGGCGGCTCGATCCGGTTCAAGACGCCGATGCTCTTCGCGACGGCGTTCCTCGTCGAGTTCGTCATCGGGGGCCTCAGCGGGATCACGTTCGCCGCCGCGCCGATCGACTGGCAGGTGACCGACACGTACTACGTCGTGGCGCACTTCCACTACGTCGTCTTCGGCGGCACCGCCTTCGCGGTCCTCGGGGCCGTCTACTACTGGTTCCCGAAGATGACCGGGCGCATGCTCTCGGAGCGCCTCGGCACGTGGAACTTCTGGCTGATGGTGCTGGGGTTCAACCTGACGTTCTTCGTGCAGCACTTCCTCGGCATCCTCGGGATGCCGAGGCGCGTGTTCACGTACCCGGATCTGCCGTACTGGGGCGCGCTCAACATGGTCTCCACCGTGGGCGCGTGCATGATGGGGCTGGCCGCGCTCGTCCTCGTGGCGAACATCCTCGTCAGCCTGCGCCGGGGAAAGGCCGCGGGCGACAACCCGTGGGACGCCTGGACGCTCGAGTGGGTGACGACGTCGCCGCCGCCGCACGACAACTTCGCCGAGGTCCCGCCGGTGAACGGCCGGAGGCCGCTCTGGGATTTGTCCCACGAGAAGGGGGACGACGCGCACGCGCCGAGGTCGGGCAAGGCGAGCACGAAGCCGGAGCGGACGTTCGACAAGAGCGCCGTCGCCGTCTGGGCCTTCATCGCCTCGGAGTCGGGCTTCTTCCTCATCCTCATCATCGCCTACGTCTTCTTCAACTTTCACGTCACGACCGGACCCTCCGCCGCGACGATGCTCGACGTGGGGAAGACGGGCGGGTTCACCGCGTGCCTCTTCGCGAGCAGCCTCACGCTGTGGCTGTCGGAGCGCTGCCTCGAGAAGAAGCAGCACGACGCGGCGACGC
>JBEKGQ010000266.1:0-8772 GCA_050012715.1 Polyangiaceae bacterium | reverse complement strand
CGACACGTTCGACGGCCTGAAGGACTCCTCCGTGCTCTTCGACGGTATGGGCTGGGAGCCGACGAGCGAGACCGGCGTGAGTCGGCCGCCCATCCAGTAGTAAGGCGCCGCGCCGCTGTGGTACTTGCGGAGACGTGAGCGGCATCGCGGAAAGCACGGCGTGGGTGCCCTTCGTGCTCGTGTGCGCGATCGGCCTCGGGCGCACGCTGACCGCGAGCGCGCCGTCGCCGCCGGCCCCCATCGACGACGCGCAGAAGCGCGACGCGTTCCGCTTCGTCGCGTCCGACGAGTACCTCGAGCGACGCGAGGCCTCGAAGACGTTCCCGACCGACCTCTGGTCGCGCGACGACGACTTTCACCAGCGGGAAGCCTCGAAGGCCCGCGACTGGGCCCGGACGCACCACGCGAGCGTCGGCGACACGCTCTCGGCGGTCGACGAGGGCATGCGCGAGCACTGGTTGACCGGCAGCTCCAATCCGCTCGTCGTGACGGTTCCGCCATGTCGCCCGCGCGCCATCTACTGAGCTTCGTCGGCGGCTCCTACCGGACCGCCCGCTACGTCGCCCGGCACACGCCGCTGCGCCTCGCGCTCTTCGCGACCATCGCGCTCTCGGCGGCGTGGCCGCTCTTGTCGAGCGCGGCGATGCTCAACGAGTTCCGCGACGCGCACGTGCTCGCCCACTACGAGACCGCCGCGCGCGAGGCGGTGCTGCGCTGGCACCAGGCCCCCCTGTGGGACCCCTACTACTGCGGCGGGATGTACCTGCTCGGCACGCCGCAGGCCCGCTTCCTCTCGCCGACGTTCCTCTTCACGCTGCTCTTCGGCGAGAGCCGCGGCGAGGCGCTCACCGCGTTCTCGATGATGATCCTCGGCCTGGAGGGCACCTTCCGGTACGCCCGCGATCGAGGGGCGACGCGCTTCGGCGCGATCGTCGCCGCGCCGCTCTTCGCGCTGAGCGGGATCTTCGCGGTGTCGCCGGGCCTCGGGTGGATCGCGTTCTTCGGCTTCGAGCTCCTGCCGTGGCTGGCGCTCGGGGTGCGACGAGCGCTCGTGGGTGAGCGCAGGGCCATCGTGCTCACCGCCGTGGCCGCGGCGTGGTGCGTCGGCTTCGGCGGCACGTACGCGGCGCCCATCGCCGCGCTGTGGTGCGCCTTCGAGGTCGCGGAGTTCGTCGTCTCCCACGTGCGCAGCGATCGCCTGACCCTGGTGAAGGGGCTCGGCGTGGCCGCGGCCGCGGGCGCGCTCGCGATCGCGCTCGCGGCGGTGCGCCTCTGGCCCATCTTGCAGACGATGGGCGAGGCGCCGCGCATCATCGGCGGCACGCCCGGGAACGGCTGGGGGATGCTGGTCCGGATGTTCTTCTTCCCGATGAAGGGGGAGACCGACAACGGCGAGTTCTACGTGGGCTTCTGGGTGCTCCCGGCGGCGCTCGTCGGGCTGCTCCGGCGACGGTCGCTGGGGCTCGCGGTCGCGGTGGTGCTCTGCACGTGGCTCGCGGCTGGCTACGAGGTGAGCCCGTCGCTCTTCGCGGCGCTCCGGGATCTTCCGCTCTACACGGCGCTGCGGTACCCGGAGCGCTTCCTCATCCCGCTCGGCCTCGCGGCGGCCACCCTCGCCGCGCGCGGCGTCTCGCTCGCGGAGACCTACGCGCGGACCCCGCGGGCGCGACGAGGCTGGCGACGCGTCCTGGCGCTCACCGTGTTCTCCGTGGCGTCGCTCGCCCTCGTGGTCGACGTCGGCCCCCTCGTCGCCCAGCACGCCCTCCACGCGCGCGAGCGCTGGCTCAGCCCGCCGCCGGCGACGGCCGAGGCGCGACCCTTCCACCAGGCGCGCGGCTCGCGGTGGGCGCTCGAGTACTACGAGCCGATGGATCGCGGCTCGCTGTCGTGCTGGGAGGCGTACCCGGTGCCGCAGTCGCCGCTGCTTCGCGGGGACCTGGAGACCGAGGAGCGCGTCGTCGAGCCCGGGGCCGGGACGGTGACGGAGCGCTCGTGGTCGCCCAACGCGATCGACCTCGACGTGACGCTGTCGCGTCCGGCGACGGTGGCGGTCAACCAGAACTGGAGCTCGGGCTGGACCTCGAGCGTCGGCGAGGTGAAGAGCGACCACGGCCTCCTGACGGTGGCATTGCCGGAGGGGACGCGCACCGTCGCGCTCCGCTTCGAGCCGCGCTCCGCGATGGGAGGAGCCCTCGTGTCGCTCGTCGCGGCGGCGGCGCTCCTGCTGCTCGCGCTGGGCGCTCGGCGCTCGCCCCGGGTGAGCACGCGGCGCGACGCGGCGATCCTCGCGGCCCTCGCGCTGGCGCCCGCCGTGCCGCTCTTCGCGGTGGCCGCGGGGCCGGCGCCGAAGACGCTCCCCGAGCCGCCGCAGACGCCCGACGGTCGCCCGGTCGTCGCCGACGGCCTCGACGAGGCCGCGGTGCGGATCGACGCGAAGTTCGAGGACGGCGTGGTGCTCGAGGCCGCGACGCTCTCGAACCCCGATCCGCTCGCCGGCTCCGACGTGAGCCTCGAGCTCGACTGGCGGCGCTCGCCCGCGGTCGACCGGGGCCTCGGCATCTTCGTCCACATCGAGCCTTCGTCCGGCAACCCCACGAACGGCGACCACATCCTCCTGTCCGGCGTCCTGGCCCCCGAGGACGCGCCGCCGGACAAGACGCTGCGCGACGTCATCCCGCTCTACATCCCGGACGACGCGCGCGGGAAGACCTGGAAGGTGTGGGTCGGCCTCTGGCACGTGCGGCGCGGCGGCAGCCGCGTCCGCGTGACGGACCCCGGGCACACGCTCCTCGACGGCGACCGGGTGCTCGCGGTGTCGTTCGTGCCGCGCTGACGCTGGGGGCGGAACGCGGAGCATGTAGGATGCGCCCTGGATGCAAACGCTCCAGCGGCGACTCGGCGTCTTCTCGGCGACGACGATCATCGTCGGGTCGATGATCGGCTCGGGCATCTTCATCGCCCCGTCCATCATGGCGGGCTACGTCGCGACGCCCGGCATCTGGATCGGCCTGTGGCTCGTCGGCGGCGCGCTCACGCTCCTCGGCGCGCTCTCCTACGGGGAGCTCTGCGCGATGATGCCCCAGGCGGGCGGGCAGTACGTCTTCCTGCGGGAGGCGTTCGGGCCGACGGTCGCGTTTCTCTACGGATGGACGCTCTTCCTGGTCATCCAGACCGGGTTCAACGCGGCGGTGGGGATCGCCTTCGCGAAGTTCCTCGGCGGGGTGGGCCTCCGCGTCGGCGAGACGGATCTCGTGTGGTCCGCCGGGGGCTTCGCGCTGTCACGCGCCCAGCTCGTCGCGGTCGCGGTGATCGCCGCGCTCACGTGGGTGAACATGCGGGGCGTCCGGGAGGGGGCGCTCGTGCAGAACGTCTTCACGGTGCTCAAGGTGGGCGCCATCGCGGTGCTCGTCCTCGTGGGCTTCGGGAGCGGCAAGGGCTCCTTCGCGCACTTCTCGCCGCTCCTCGGCACGGAGCTCGGCGCCAAGGGTCTGCAGATGGGGCTCTTCGCGGCGATGGGGGTCGCGATGTCCAAGGCCCTCTTCGCCTACGACGCGTGGAACACGGTGACCTTCACCGCCGAAGAGGTGCGCGACCCGCAGCGGAACCTGCCGCGGGCGCTCGTCGCCGGCACCGTGGTGACGACGCTCGCGTACACGGCGGCCTGCGCGGTCTACCTGTACGTGCTGCCGCTCGATCGCATGGCCGGCGTCGAGGAGAACCGCGTGGCATCGGACGTGGCGGGCACCCTGCTCGGGCCGAAGGGGATCACCCTCGTGTCGGTCGCGATCCTCGTGTCGACCTTCGGCTGCCTCAACGGCCTCATCCTCGGTGGCGCTCGCGTCCTCTTCGCCATGGCGCGCGACAACGTGTTCTTCCGCGTGGCTGGCCGCGTCGACCCCGTCACGCACACCCCTCGCGGGGCGCTCGTCTTGCAAGGGGTGTGGTCGGTGGTGCTCGCGCTCTCCGGCAGCTACGACCGGCTGCTCACGTACGTGACCTTCGCGTCGCTGGGCTTCAACGCGCTCACCGTCGTCGGCCTCTTCGTCCTCCGTCGAAAGCGGCCCTCCGCGGAGCGTCCCTACCGCGCATGGGGCTATCCCTTCACGCCGGCCATCTACCTCGCGGGGGCGCTCTTCTTTCTGCTCTACATCTTCCTCGGGGATCCCAAGGACTCCTGCGCCGGGCTGGGCCTCGTCGCCCTCGGCTTCCCGGCGTACTGGTGGCTGCGAAGGCGCAACGCGCCCGCGACGTGAAGCCCGGAATCGCGCACCCAGGACGGACCGCGAGGGTGGATCGACGAGGCCGGACGCTTCCCGTCGCGGGGATGACCGATCGCGTCGCGCACGTCGGAGGTGTGGCGCGGCGCGCCGCACTCCGGTGAACGCGGTCGCCTGGCACCGTGCTTGCGATGCGCGCTGAACATGGTGAAGCCGCGAGACGTGCGCCGCTCCCTGCTGCTGGCCGTCGCCATCGTCCTGCCGTGGAGCCCACCGGCCCGCGCCGCGGACGACCGCGCGCGTGACGCCCGGGTAAGCTACGTGGATCTCTGCCCGGTGGAGGCCGACGGCCACCGTCGCTGCGACGTGAAGATCCGCACCGACGCCGCCGGGAACACCATTCACTCGGACGCCGCGCCCGTCGGCGGATACGCGCCCGCCGACCTGCAGTCGGCGTACGGCCTTCCGGCCGCGGGCGGCGCCGGCAAGCTCGTCGTGCTCTTCGGCGGCAACAGCGACTACCCGCAGGCCGAGTCGGACCTCGGCGTCTATCGCGCCCAGTACGGCCTCCCGGCATGCACGACCGCGAACGGCTGCTTCATGAAGGTCGACGAGCACGGGGGGACGAGCTACCCGGCGGCCGGCACGTCCGAGGTCGAGCAGGCGCTCGACATGGAGATGGCCAGCGCGTCCTGCCCCGCGTGCAAGATCATGCTCATCGAGGGCGGCGACATGGACGTCGCGCTCGCCACCGTCATCGCGAAGGGCGCCTCGGCCTTCAGCTTCAGCGTGCTCCTCGGCTACGGGAGCGCGACGGGGAGCCAGTGCCAGAGCCTCGGCTTCGACGACGACACGGGGCTCGTCATCACCGCCGCTCTCGGCGACACGAGCTATCCCGGCGCGCGCGACTACATGCCGGCGGCCTGCCAGGGATCGCTCGCCGTCGGCGGCACGACGCTGAACAAGGCGACGAACCCGCGCGGCTGGTCGGAGACGGCGTGGTCGGGCACCGGCAGCGGGTGCAGCCCCTACGTGGCCAAGCCCTCGTGGCAGACCGACACCGGATGCTCGATGCGCATGGAGGGGGACGTCGCGATGGTGGCCGACCCGGGGACGGGCATGTCCATCTACAACACGCTCGGCGCCAGCGGATGGCTCATCGTCGGCGGCACGAGCGCGGCGGCGCCGCTCACCGCGGGCGCGCTCACGAACCTCGGGATCGCCAACGGGCACTTCACGCCGGCGTGGATCTGGCAGAACCCGATCGACTTCTTCGACGTCACGAGCGGTAGCAACGGCCCGTGCGACGCCGGCGACCCCTCGTACTACTGCAACGCGGGCGTCGGCTACGACGGTCCGACCGGTTGGGGGACGGTCAACGGCAAGCTGCTCGCGACCGCGATTCCACCGGGCGGCGCCACGAGCGGGACGTGCAGCCTGCCGGCCGGGAGCTACGCGCAGAGCTGCTCGGAGTGCGAAGCCGGGATGCGCACGACCGGGTGCACGCTCGTCTGTCAGACGTGCACGGAGATCGACGGCACCCTGAACGACGATCCGACGCTGGGCCTGCCTTGTGACGGCTCCGTGGCCAACCTCGACGGGCAGCTCACGTGCGTCCCCGCTCCCGATGCCGGCAACGAGGGCGACTCGGGCGCGGACGCAAGCGCGGGCGCGGACGCAAGCGCGGACGCGGGCGCGGGCCACGTCGAGGACGCTGGCCACCCCGCGGACGCGTCGGTGCCGGCCGACGCCGGCATCTCGGCGTCGAAGGACGCGACCGCGGACGCCGAGGACGCCGTGACGGCGGCCGCGAGCCCGGCGTCGTCGAGCGGATGCGCGTGCGCCACGTCGCCCACCGGGGTCGCCCCGGGGAGCGCGCTACTTGCGGCCGCGTTCGGCCTTGCGCTCGGTATCGGCCGGCGCTCGTGGCGTCGCCCGTGATCGCGTCAGCGGTCGCGCCGCGTGAGCGTCTTCGCGCAGCGGAAGCCCATGCCCATGCCGCGGGTGAGCGCGAAGTGGCCCAGCCCGCGCGTGGCGGCCCGCGACCACTTGCTGTCGGTGCTCCAGCACCCCGAGCGCACGCGCCGGAACGACGAGTCGCCCCGCGGCGTGTCCGGCGCCGGCTCGGCCTCCGCGGAGAGATCCTCCCACGACCGGTCGCCGAACACGTCGCCCACCCACTCGCGCACGCCGCCCGCCATGTCGCGCGCGCCGTAGGGCGACTCGTCGGTCGGGAAGGTCCCGATCGGCTCCGGCTGCTGCGCGTAGGGACGTGATTCGCGCATGTGGCAGAACGTCGGGTCGAAGTGATCGCCCCACGGGTAGAACCGCCCGTCCGTCCCGCGCGCGGCCTTCTCCCACTCGGCCTCGGTCGGTAGCCGCACGGCGGCTCCGTCGCGCGCCCCGCGCCAGCGGCAGTACGCGACCGCGTCGAACCAGTCGACGAGCACGGCGGGCACCGACCACTCGTGCCCGCAGCCCTCGGGGAAGGTCTTCCGCGCGTCGCCCTCGATGATGATGGCCTTCGGCTCCCAGCGGTCGCCCTCGCGGCTCACCCAGTACCCCTCCGAGCCGCGGAGGTCGTGCGGCGCACGCTTCGCGCTGAGCGCCGCGTCGGTGCGGTAGAGATCGTCGAGGAACGCGCAGTACTCGCGCATCGTCACCGGGAAGCGCGCGATGGCGAAGTCGGGGACGCTCACCTCCTGGCGCGGGAGGGGCTCGATGGCATCCGCGTCGCCGCCGAGCGCGGCCGGTCCGCCCGGCACGTAGACGAAGTCCTCGCCGATCTCCTCGTTCGTGTAGAGGTTCACCTCGGCGTCCTGGTGCCCCCCGCGCGCGAGCAGCACGGGGAATCGAACATCGCGGTAGCCGGCCGCCTTGATGATGACGAGGTAGCTCCCGGGATCGAGGCGCACGCCCTCGATGGGCGTTCGCCCGAGGTAGCGCTCGTCGGACGCGGTGAGCACGCGATCGTGCTCGACGTACCGGTACACGGTGACGTTCGCCCCGGCCGGGTTCGTCGACAGCGAGAGGCTCGCGTCGGCGCGGAGGAGCGCCGCGTAGCGCCCCTGGTCGTGATCGGTGACGAGCGCCTCGTAGTAGATCTGCTGCGGCGGTCGGCGCTCCGCCTCCGCCTGACGCGCCCGGCCCCAGTAGAGGTCCGCCAGACCCCGGTGAGCCTCGGCGCACTCCGCGTCGTACCCGAGGGCCTTCGTGTAGAGCTCGATCGCCTCGGCGAGCGCACGCCCGCTCTCGCGCTCCGCCTCCGCCGCGCGATCCTCGAGGGCCCAGCCGGCGCGCTTCCGCTCGACCGCCTCCCAGCCCCTCACCTGCTTGAGCGTCTGCCGCGCGAGCTCACCGAGCCGCTGCCGCTCCGTCTCGAGGTGCTGGAACCGCACGACGGGCTCCTTCGCCCGCTCGCACAAGCTCACCGCCTCGGCGCGACGGCGCTCGCGCTCCTTGGCGCCTTCGAGGAAGGCCTCGACCTCCTCGGCCACCTGATCGGCCGACTTCGGGCGGCCCTCCCGGTCCTTCGAGAGCATCTGGACGCACAGGTCCTCCAGCAGGAGCGGGCAGCTCGGGACGAGCTCGCGCGGCTTCCGCGGCGTGCGGTCCACCGTGGCGAGGATCATCGAGGCGGCGCCCGTCCCCGTGTCGAACGGGTGGACGCCGGTGAGAAGCTCGTAGAGAACGACGCCCAGCGCGAAGAGATCGGCGCGCTCGTCGACGTCGGTCTCGTGCCGGAGCACCTCGGGCGCGATGTACCCCGGCGTCCCGCTCGTGGCCGACGACATGCCGTTGGTGCGTGGCGGCGCGCCCTCGCGGCGCGAGGGGATCTCGAGCGGCACGTCGCGCATGGCCTTCGCCAGGCCCCAGTCGGCCAGGTACACCTCGCCGAAGTCGCCGAGGAGCACGTTTTCGGGCTTGATGTCGTTGTGCAGGATGCCGCGGGCGTGCGCGTAGGCGAGGCCCCGCGTGACCTGCAGGAACGCGCCGAGGAGCCGGACGAGCGGCCACTGCGCCTTGATCTCCGCCCGGGTGAGGACGTCGCGCAGCGACTGCCGCTTGACGATCCGCATCGTGTAGTAGGGCTGCCCGTCCGGCAGCCACCCCATGTCGTAGACCGGAACGATGTTCGGGTGCTCGAGCTGCGCGGTGACGTGCGCCTCGTCGATGAACCGCCGCGCGACGTTGGCCTCGGACTCCCGGCCTTGCTTGAGCGTCTTGACCGCGACCGTGCGCCCGATGGTCCGGTCGAGCGCGCTCGTCACGAGGCCCACCCCGCCGGCGCCGAGCAGCTCGCCGATCTTGTACCGCGGCCCGGGGGGCTGCGACGGCGTGGGCGGGCGCTCGCTCCGCTTCGCCGGCTTGCCGGGCTGGGTCTCCCGCTTCTTCGAGTCGCCGGTGTCGGTCGAGTAGGGGATCGTCTCGGCCTGTTTGGTCGACTCCGCGACCAGCGACGCCAGGCGCAGGGGATCGAGCGACGACCCCTCGAACAGGACGTCACCGGTCTGCGTGTCTCCACCGCGCGCCCACCGCGCGGCGAGCTCCCAGA
>JBEKGQ010000265.1:0-8788 GCA_050012715.1 Polyangiaceae bacterium | reverse complement strand
GCGTCCCCATGCAGTCCGAGGCGATATCGAACACGAACTCGTTGTTCGGGTTCGTCGTGAAGATCACGTGGCCGTGGAACGCGAGGTTCGTCTGGCCGCTGAAGGTCACCTGGATCCAGTCCTCCTCGCCCGTCGCCGTGCTGAGGCCCGAGACGCTCAGGGGCGTGCCGCCCACGGTGAGCGCGCCCTGCGCGGTGGCAGCCGAGCAGCTCTTGCCGAGAGGATCCTGGCAGCACGCGCCGGCCGCCGTGCAGCAGGCGGTCTGTGCGATGCAAGTCTTGCCCGAGAGGCAGACCTTGTCGCCGTTCGGGCACTGGCAGGCCTGCCCTGGCGTTGGGCAGGTCGACCCCGCGACCCCGGAGCAATCGGCCAGGGTGCAGCAGTCGTTACTCGAGATGCACTGGCCCGGGCTCGTGGCCATGCACAGCGTCTCCCCGCCGGGGCACTGGCACATGCCGCCCGGCATCGGGCAAACCTGGTCGGGCACGGGACACGACGCGCAGCACGTGCCGGAGGGGATGCACGTGTCGCTGGCGATGCAAGGATCCGTGCCGGTGGGGCAGGAGAGGCCGCACGCGGTCGTTCCCGCGACGGTGCTGCACGTGTGATTGGGCCCGCAGGCGTTCCCGCAGGCCCCGCAGTTGTTGTTGTCGTTGGTGAGGTTCGCGCAATAGGGCGCGCCACCGGCGTCCGAGGAGGCCGCGTCCGTCCCGGCGCTCCCCGAGTCGGCCGCGGGCGAGCCGCCATCGGGCTCGCCCGCGTCGTCACCGGCCCCTCCGCCGCCTTCCGCCGCGGAGCCACCCTCGGGAGGCGCGTTGCACAACGTCTCCGGCGGCGCGCACGAATAGCCGCACGTCCCGTCGTTGCAGACCTGGCTCGTGCCGCAGGTATGACCGCAGCCGCCGCAGTTCTTGCCGTCGGTCAGCGTGTCCGTGCAGACCCCCGAGCACGAGGTCTTCCCGGATGGACACCCCGTCGCCGCGTCGTTGCCGCCCCCTTCGTGCATCGTGACGTCGGCGGTGGTCCCGCTGTCGTCATCGCCGCCGGACGTGTCGCCGGAGCCTCCATTGGCGCAGCCGCCTCCGCCGACGGCGAGACCGAAGGGGAGCGCAAGAGAGGCGGCGAGGATCGCGCGATGCCAGTTCATCGACCCCGTGGAACATGGAGAATACCCCCCCGCGCGCTTGAGGGCGAGAACGGGGGTAGATACGCTGATGTGCGATGGTCCGTCGGAGCGCCGTTTCGCTGGGGCGCTCGTGCGACAGCGCCTGCCTCTTTTGCGCCCAGCGGGGGCTCGAACCGCGGACGTCCAGCGACGTGGAGGTGCGGCGCAGCCTCGACGAGGCGCGCGCGGGAGGCTCCGCCGGGGTGACCTTCGTCGGTGGCGAGCCGGCGATCGACGGTCGGCTCGAGGCTCTGGTGACGCGGGCGCGGCAGCTCGGCTTGGCGAGGGTGGGCGTCCAGACCAACGGCTGGGCGCTGGGAGAAGCGGGGCGCGTCGAGGCGCTCGCCCGCGCGGGCCTGACCGACGTGCACCTGTCGATTCACGGCGCCGAAGCGCGCGTGCACGACTGGCACGTGGGGCGGGCGGGTGCCTTCGAGGCGGCCATGCGCACCTGGGCGGCCGCGCGCGCCGCGGCGCTCGACGTCGTCGTGGCGACGGTGCTCACCCGGTCGACGTTCCGCGCGCTCACGCCCATGCCCCGCATGCTCGCGTCCCGCGGGGCGGCGGGCTGGTGCATCGAGGTCCCGCGGTGGCGCGGCGACGCGGCGAGGGCGGCGGACCGCGTGGTGCCCCGCCTCGCCCTCGCCCTGCCCTTCGCGCTGCACGCCATCGACGCCGCCGAGGCCCTCGGGCTGCCCGCCTTCGTCCGCGGCGCCCCCTCGTGTCTCCTCGGCCCGTGGGCGGCGCGCGCGCTCGACGCCGACCGCCGGGACTACGGAACGGCTTGCCGCGGCTGCCCCTCCCGAGACGGCTGCGTCGGCGTCGACGCCGAGTACCTCGCGCGGTTCGGCGAGGGCGAGCTCGCCGCCTGCGCCCTCACGAAGCGCGACGACCGGCACGCCGAGGTGCGGGCGATGTTCGTCGGCCCGGGCGAAATGGCGCCGGTGAGCGCGGTCGCCGTCGCCCCGTCGCCCGAGCGCGCGCGCGTCGCCCTCCCGATGCTGGGCCGCCCGGCGCCCGCGAAGGGCGAGGTCCCCGCCAGCTCGCCGAAGCAGACGGGAGAAGCCCTCCGCGCCATCTTCCCGGGTCTCTTCGAGGGGGAGGCTGGCGGCAAGGAAGGCGAGCCGACCGGCAAGCCCTAGGTGCCCGTGCAGGATGGCACGGGCACACAGCCTCGCTCACGACGCGGCTAGGGCTGCTACGCTCTGGGGGTGGCGAACATCGGCTACCTGCAGCTCGTTCGTCACTGCAACCAGTACTGCCGGTTCTGCTCCAACCCGGCGACCGGCTGGATGCTCGATCTCGACACCGCCAAGCGCGCGGTCGACGACTTCGCCGAGCGCGGCTACTTCGGCATCATCCTGACCGGCGGTGAGCCGTCGCTCTCGCCCATCGTGGCCGACGTCACGCGCCACGCGGTCGCGCGCGGCCTCCACGTGCGCATGATCACGAACGGCTCCAAGCTGGCGCTGCCGGGAACGGCGGAGAGCTTCGTCGAAGCCGGCCTCGCGCACTTCCACGTGAGCATCCATTCGTGCCGCGAGGAGCTCGAGGACTTCATCACCGGCGTGAAGGGCAGCTTCGAGCTGGCGATGGACGCACTCGCGAACCTCGGTCGCGCCGGGGCGACGGTGAACATCAACACCGTCATCAACAAGCTGAACGCCGACCACCTGGACGACAACGTCCGCTACTTCGTCGGGCGCTTCCCGTTCATCCGCCACTTCGTCTGGAACAACCTCGACCCGTCGATGGGACGCGCCGAGACCAACCGCGACACCGCGCACCGCCTGGCGGACTTCGAGCTCTCGCTCGCGCGTGCGATGCGTTTCCTCCACAAGGGCGGGCGCACCTTTCGCGTGGAACGCGTGCCCCTCTGCTACATGACCGAGTTCGCGCACTGCTCGACCGAGACGCGCAAGATCGTCAAGGGGGAGGAGCGCATCGTGCACTTCCTCGACGAGAAGGGCACCGTCCGGCAGACCGACTTCGTCCACGCGAAGAGCGACGCCTGCAAGGTGTGCTCGCTGAATGACGTCTGCGGCGGCCTCTTCGAGCTCGGGGAGCACTACGACCTCGGGGAGCTCTACCCGGTGTTCGTGCCGGCCGACGAGATCGTGCGAAAGGTGCGCGCGGACGTCGACTGACGCGTCACGAGCGACGGGCTTCGATGAGCAAGACCAACGCTGCGCGACTCCTCGACACCCTGGGCATCCGCTACGAGCTGCGCGACTACGACGCGGGCGACGAGCACCTCACGGCCGAGGAGGTGGCGAGCCGGGTCGGGCTTCCGGCCGAGCAGGTGTTCAAGACGCTCGTGGCGCGAGGAGACCGTACCGGCGTGGTGCTGGCGGTGGTCCCGGGGGACGCGGCGCTGAACCTGAAGGCGCTCGCGAAGACCGCGGGCGACCGCAAATGCGACACCGTGCCGCTCAAGGAGGTGACGCCCCTCACCGGCTACGTTCGCGGCGGGGTGACGGCCCTCGCGTGCAAGAAGGAGTACCCGACGTTCGTGGACGAGACCGTGGAGCTGTTCGACGTCATCAGCGTGTCGGCTGGCGTCCGCGGGACGCAGATCCTCCTGGCGCCGGCGGACTACCTCCGCGCGACGAAGGCGAAGCTCGGCGCCATCGCCAAGCCCAAGGAGTAGCTCCTACGCGGGGCGCGAGGCCGCGTCCGACGCAAAGTGCGCGTGCCATCGCGCCAGCTCGTCGAGCAGCCCTTGGCCCAGCGCCGTCGGGCGCGCGTTCGCCAGGAGGACCTCGGTGCCCTCCCGGTTGATGCGCACGATGTCCCGGTAGCGTTCGTGGAGGCCGGTCGCTCCACCCTCGATGAGGCGCTCGTACAGCCGCGCGACGGGGAGGAACGCGTGCACCGCGAGGAGGACCCCCTGGAGCGGCCGCGGATCGGGGCGGACGGGAGAGGCATAGAGCGGCTCGTGGGCGTTCTCGAGGACGTCGTCGCTCTCGAAGAGCGCGTTCAGCTTGTTGTGCTGAAACTCGTGGATCACCGCCTCGACCATGGTCATCGGACGGGGGTGGAGCGAGAGGTAGATCGTGCCGATCGCCTCGCGGTACGAAGCGGAGAGGTGCTTCTCCTCGAAGTAGCCCACCGGAACGAACTGCTGCACGTAGAGGCTCATCTCGGCGCGCAGCCCGGGCAGGTGGGTGGCCACGAGCCCGAGCGAGGCGCGGAGCGAGTCGATCCAGGCCTCGACGTCGCGGCCGCCGAGGTCGATCGCGTTGCCGGCCTTGTCCGGGTGGGCCTCGTACATCGCGAGCGGGTTGTTGTCGACGAGCGCGAAGAGGATGTCGCCCTCGACCCGGTGGTATTCGCCGGCGCGCGTCCAGGGTGACACGATCCGAGGCGGCGCACGTCGCAGCGAGAGCGGCGCGATGGCTTCGAGGTGGGCGAGGTCCGCGGCGAGCGTCGCGAGGAGCTCGAGGAGGAGCGCCTCCCCCTCCCCCGGTCGAACCCCACGGAGCGTGCGCACGAGGCCGCCGACGTGGGGCTTGCGGAGGACGCTGATGAGCGGGGCCACGTCCTCGAGGCGCGAGAGCGCCGCGTCCAGGGCGGCGACGTCCTCTGGCGCCGACGCCGCGTGCGCACGGAGCAGCGGCCGCAGCTCGCGGAGGAGCCGCGCGATCGCGTGCGAGAGGACCTCGCGCGCCGTCGTGGATCCCACCTCCGGGATGGAGAGATCGCGCGGAGGAGCGAGAGGGCGCACGGGTGAATGCTAGCGCCTCCTGCTATCCTCCTTCGAGTGAAGGCGCTGGTGAAGGTGGGGTACGGGTGCAACAACCATTGCACCTTCTGCCACACGTACGACGTGCGCGACGTCGACGCCGGCACCGAGGAGATCGACCGGAAGATCGACCGCGCGGCCCGGCTGGGGCACACGATGATCGTCATCTCCGGGGGCGAGCCGACGATGCGGCGCGAGCTCCTGCGGTGGGCCGCGCGCTCGGCGGCGCGCGGGCTCGACTTCGGCCTCGTGACGAACGGCCGGATGCTCGCGTACCCCGAGCTCGTCGACAAGCTGATGAAGCTGCGCCTCCGCTACGTGTACCTGTCGCTCCACGGCGGCACGGCGAAGGTGCACAACTCGCTCGTGCGGGCCGACGCCTTCGAGCAGACCTACGCCGCCATCGGCAACCTCGCCGGCCGCGGCCTCGACTTCACCGTCAACACGGTCATCACGCGCCAGAACGTCCAGCATCTGCGCGGGATCGTCGATGCGCTCCTGCCCTTCCCCGACGTGGTCGTGAAGTTCTCGATGGTGCAGCCGAAGGGCGGCGGCGAGCGGCTCTTCGAGCACATCATGCCGCGCGTCTCGGACGTCGCGGCGGCGGTGAAGGACGCCATCGAGTACGGCCTCGCGCGCAGCGACGGACGCCAGAGCTACGCCCACGACGGCATCCCGTTCTGCCTCTTGCCGGGCCACGAGGGCCGCTACGACGACCTGAAGACCCACCGCTTCGCGACGATGATCGAGGTCGGCGAGCCGGACTTCTTCCCGGTCGACGATCTCGCCAAGGTGCAGCCCGAGGACGAGTGCGGGCGCTGCGCGCTGCGGGGCCCGTGCCCGGGCCTCTACGCCGGCTACCGGGAGGTGCACGGCGACGACGAGGTGCACGCGGTCTCCGACCGGACGCGCTCCAACTCGTTCACGTACGTCCACGAGGGCACGCAGGGCCACCTCGGCCCGGGTTGCCCGGTGCGCGCCGACGGGGTGACCCCGTGGGATCGCGGACGCATCCTCTTCCTCCGCGAGGGGGACCAGGTCGAGCGCTATCGGACCGAATCGCGCGACTTCACCGACGTCGAGATCGGCCGCGCGAAGCTCGAGCTCGGGCAGGTGTACGCCGATACGTCGAGCAAGCCGGCGCCGGACGACTTCGCCCGGGACCTCGCTCCCCTGCGGCGAAGCGACCTCTGCGACCCATGCGACGCCAAGGGCACCTGCGGAGGCCTGTGGGAGCGCGTGTACGAGGACGTGTTCACGCGGGACGACGCCCGGGTCCGCGCGCTGGTCGGCGAGGTCAGCGGGGACGTCCTCGACGTCGGCTGCGGGGAAGGCCGCTACGAGGACGTCATCGCGCCCAGGGCGGGGTCTGGCGCGGTCCGCTGGGTGGGACTGGAGCCGGACGCCACCAGAGCTGCGGCGATGCGCGCGAGGGCCCCCTGGGCCGAGGTGCGGGTCTCCGAGGCCGAGGGGCTGGAGGACGTGGCCCGGTTCGACCACGCCCTCGTGCTGCGGAGCTGGAATCACCTGCGGGATCCCGGGCGGGCGGTGGCCGCCATCGTGCGCGCCCTCCGTCCGGGAGGTACGCTCGTGGTGGCGGACAATGTCGCTTACGGCCTCCTCCGCAAGCACCCGCCGGAAGAGCGCAGCGAGCACAATGGCGACTGGGAGCACTACCGCAACGACGACGCGGCGCGCGCGCACGAGGTGCTGTCCGGGCTGGCGCTCGAGCTGCTGGAGCGGCGCGACGTCGGGCCCGGCTCGAGCAACCAGTGGCTCCTCGTCTACCGCCGCGCTTGACGCCCCGGTGCTCCCCCCGCGATCCTGCGTACCGTGAGCGGCGACAGACGTACCGGCGGTTTCACGGCGCCCGAGGCCCGCGTGGGGCAGTCGCTGAACGGCAAGTGGACGGTCGACCGGCTGCTCGACGTCGGCGGGATGGGTGCCGTCTACGAGGCGACCCACCGGAACGGGCGGCGCGCCGCCATCAAGGTGCTCCACACGCGCTTCGCGCGGGACCCCGAGGTCCGGAAGCGGTTCCTCCGGGAGGGGTACGTGGCCAACAAGATCGGCCATCCCGGGGCGGTGGCGATCCTCGACGACGACACGGCGGAGGACGGCTCCCCGTATCTCGTGATGGAGCTCCTCGAAGGCGAGTCACTCGCGGGGTGGCTTCAGCGCTCCGGCGGACGTCTGCCCGTGAACGAGGTGCTCGCGGTGGCGGGCCAGGTGCTCGAGGTGCTCGTCCTGGCCCACAGCAACGGCATCGTCCACCGCGACCTCAAGCCGGCGAACGTCTTCGTCACGCGCGCCGGGCACGCCAAGCTCCTCGACTTCGGTCTGGCCCGCATCCGTGACGGCGCGATCTCCCTCATCCCGACCGCGCAGGGCGTCGTCATGGGGACGGCCGGGTACATGTCGCCCGAGCAGGCGCGCGGGACGACCGACCAGATCGACGCCCGGAGCGATCTCTTCTCGATCGGCGCCGTGATCTACCGCGCCATGTCCGGCCGGCGCATCCACGAGAAGACGACGGCCTTCGACATGACGGTCGCGGCGATGAAAGAGCAGGCCCCCTCGCTGGCGACCGTTCTGCCCGACGCGGGTCCCCTGCTGGTGGTCGCCGTCGATCGCGCGCTCGCCTTCGACAAGAACGCCCGGTGGCAGGACGCGCGGGCCATGTTCGAGGCGCTGCGCGCTGCCTACGACGAGCACCGCAGCCGTCCGCCGCCCCTTCCCCAGTCGCGGCCGACGAGCTCGATCGACGTTCCGGTGCATTACGAGCCGGACGAGCCGAGCGCGGTGGTCGACGTGGCCTTCGGCGAGCAGCACGAGGAGGCCATCGAGCGCGAGCGCCAGCGCACGCGCGAGGTCATCGAGGGCCTCTCGGGGCAGGCTTCGATCGCAATCGCCAGCGAGGCGCTCAACAAGCCGCGGTGACGCGTCGGCGTGAACGGCGACGGCCGCGCGGAGGTCAGGTCCCGCCGTCGTTGCACATGCTGCTCATGACCTGCGTGTGCGGGCAGTGGAACGCGCCGTTCGTGGTCGAGCCGTAGGCGTTCTCGAGGTGCCAGAGACGGCAGTTGAGGGTGTCGGTGTTGTCGAGCAGATCCGGCCCCGTCGTCAGGTACGGAAAGCCGCCGCCACCGTCGGCGCCGCCGGCGCAAGCCGACAGGCACGCCTGGGGCGATGCGAACGGGTACTTGTCCGGCGTGCTGATCGAGGACGTGTTGCAGTACTGCGTGTCGAGCTCGCAGAAGACCGAGCAGGGATCCGTCCCGCACTTGCCACCGCCGCCCGGACCGGCATACCGGCAGTTGGTGTTCGGGTCGCTCTTCGCCTGCTCCGCGTAGAAGATGCGGCACCCGAGCGTGTCGTCGTTCGAGGCGCCGATCGAGGCGCTGACGTCGATGGCGGGGCACATGGTCTTGCACAGGGTCAGTGGGTCCTCCGAGCCGAGGTACTCTGCGTTCGCCTGCGTGCAGTTGTTCACCATCTCCGCGCAGTAGTAGTCGCACGTGACCCCACGCTGGGGGACGACGACCGGCCCGCCCTCGGCGCCGCCGCCGTCTTCCGGCTCCATCGACGCCGCGCCGATGCCGAGGAGACCGTTGCACGCGACCAGGACCGCGCCCATCGCCATCGCGGCGCCGCACCCGAGCAGCCAAGCGACTCTCATCTCACCATGCTCCTTGCAGGACGGCGCCGCCGAGCGACGGCACGAGACCAATACGCGCGGACGACGCCGGCGGCTGCGAACCGTGCGGGGCCGTGAGCCAGATGACCGCGCCGCCGACGAGGGCCGCCGCTCCCACACTGACCGCCACGCTCGCGACGTCGCCGGAGGTCCTCGCATCGTTGCGCTGCGAGATGCCGGT
>JBEKGQ010000264.1:0-8808 GCA_050012715.1 Polyangiaceae bacterium | reverse complement strand
CCCCCGGCGCGCTCATGGGCCTACCACCAGGCCTTCGGCCTTCAGCCACTCGAACGACTCGTGCATCATGTCCTCGAGCGGCACCGCCTCGTAGCCGAGCTCGCGGA
Organism: Polyangiaceae bacterium; assembly: GCA_050012715.1. GTDB lineage: Bacteria > Myxococcota_A > Polyangia > Polyangiales > Polyangiaceae > Palsa-1150. The sequence continues at coordinate 8,701 of JBEKGQ010000264.1, read as the reverse complement.
TCGCCTTGTCACTCTTGAAGAGGTGCGGCGGTCGGCTCGTCCCGATCGCGATCTCCGGCGTCACGGTCGGCGCGCGCTTGGTGAAGTACGAGCCCCACTGCGACACGCGGCCGAGCGCGCGGATCACCCATCCCGGCATGGGTTTCTTCGGCACCTTCCTGCCCGTGAGCCGGCCGGCGATCGTCACCATCTCCAGGTAGGTATTCCACACGCCCCCGAGGAGGTAGCGCTCGCCGCTGCGCCCCTTGTCCACCGCCGCGATGTGCGCCCGGGCGACCTGCGTCGCGTGCGCCCACGTCCCCTTGCCGGGGGGCACGCCGGGGAGCTTGCCCCGGTCGACCAGCGTGATGATGCGCGCCCACTGGCTGGCGTCGTACTTGCCCACGATGTGGCCCGGGCACAGGATGCACGCCTCGAGGCCCGCGGCGACGCCCTTCTCGACCTCGAGCTCGCCGAGGTACTTGGAGCGCTCGTAGTTCACCGTCGACGCGAGCGCGTTCGACTTCGCGGTCTCGTCGAACACGCCGTCCTGCTCGCCCCAGGCGCCCTCGGTCGACGTGTGCACGAGGCGGCGGGCCTTCCGCGCCAGGCACGTCTCGACGACGAAGCGCGTGCCGTCGACGTTCTCGCGCGTCTGCTGCGCGTCCCCGCCCGACCAGAGGCTCGTGTTGCCCGCGACGTGGAAGACGGCGTCGCACCCGTCGGGCATCGCGCGCGCCAACGACGCGGCGTCGGTGATCGAGCCCACCGCGAGCTCGACGCCGTAGGCCTTCAGGTGCGTCACGTCGGACGTCGGGCGATGCAGGGCGATGACCCGCCACCCCAGCGCCGTCAGCTGCTCGACGACGTGACGGCCGAGAAACCCCGTCCCGCCGGTGACGAAGGCCGTACGAGCCATGGCTTCGATCCTACTCGAAGGCTACCCTGCCGCGGCATGCGTCTCTACATCGCCGACGAGATCGCCCCGAAGTCGCTCGACGAGCTGTCCGCCCTCGGCCTCGAGGTCGTCTTCGATCCGAAGTGCACCGCCGAGGAGCTGCCGGCGCGCATCGGCGACGCCGGCATCCTCGTCGTCCGCAGCACCAAGGTGACGCGCGCGACCATCGAGGCAGGAGCCCGGCTCGCGCTCATCGTGCGCGCCGGCGCCGGGTACGACACCATCGACGTCGCGGCGGCCAGCGAGCGGGGCATCTTCGTCAGCAACTGCCCGGGCAAGAACAGCATCGCGGTCGCCGAGCTGGCGATGGGGCTCATCCTCGCGCTCGATCGCCGCCTCGTCGACGGGACGAACGATCTGCGCGCGGGGGTGTGGAACAAGAAGGAGTACAGCAAGGCCGACGGCCTGAAGGGCAAGACGCTCGGGCTGGCCGGTCTCGGGCGCATCGGGGTGGAGGTCGCGAAGCGGGCCCGGGCCTTCGCGATGCACGTCGTGGCGTGGTCCATCCCGTTCGACGAGGAGGCGGCGATGGCGCACGGAATCAAGGCGTGCGGGACGCTGCACGAGCTCGTGGAGCGGTCGGACGTCATCAGCGTGCACCTGCCGCAGACGGTGGAGACGAAGCGGCTCTTCAACGCCGACGTGTTCGCCCGGATGAAGCCACGGGCCATCTTCGTCAACACGAGCCGCGGCGGCATCGTGGACGAGGCGGCGCTGGCGGTCGCGATGCGCGAGCGCAAGCTGCGGGTGGGGCTCGACGTGTTCGAGCCCGAGCCGTCGGGGGCGGTGGCGGAGTTCAAGCCGGCGGTCGTGACGGCGGGGACGTTCGTCGGCACGCACCACATCGGCGCCAGCACCGAGCAGGCGCAGGACGCCATCGCCGCGGAGACGGTGCGCATCTGCCGGGAGTTCCTCCGGACGGGGCGCGTGCCCAACGTGGTCAACGTGGAGGAGCACGCGCCGGCGGAGTGCCAGCTCGTGGTGCGGCATTTCGACCAGGTGGGGGTCCTGGCGTCCGTGCTGGGGATCCTCCGCAACCATGGCGCCAACGTGGAGGACATGACGAACACGATCTTCCAGGGAGCGAAGACCGCGGTGGCGGCGATCCGGCTGACGAGGATGCCGCCCCCGGAAGTGATCGCCGAGATCGCCGGGCTGAAGGGCGCGGTGATCGCCGTCGAGGCGAAGGGGACATGATCGGGGCGATCCGAGGGTGATCGGAGAGATCAGGGTCGCCCGGGGTGGAGCGCCCGAATACCCGAGGGTTTCCGTGCTTCCTGGGCGGGGGGAGCGCCTGGTCCGCCGCTCGCAAAGGGAGCGGGCGGAGGTTCTCTCATGCGGGCTCTCGCGATGCTGTCGTTGTGCGTGGGCGCAGCCCTGATCGGGGCGTGCGCGGCGGGCTCCTCGAGCCAGGGCGACGGCACGGGCGACAAGGAGTCGAGCAGCGGGGGCGGGAGCGGCAGCAGCAGCGGCGGCAAGGGGACGGGCAGCGGGAGCGGCTCCACGTCGAGCAGCAGCGGAGGCGGGAGCGGCTCCACGTCGAGCAGCAGCGGAGGCGGGAGCGGCTCCACGTCGAGCAGCAGCGGGAGCAGCGGTAGCTCCAGCGGAAGCAGCAGTGGAAGCAGCAGCGGCTCGAGCTCGAGCAGCAGCAGCGGCTCGAGCAGCGGAAGTAGCTCGGGAAGTAGCTCGGGCAGCAGCAGTGGGTCCAGCTCGGGCAGCAGCTCGGGGAGCGGGAGCGGCACCTCGGGCCCGGTTCCGAATATCGGCGGCTGCAACGTCTTCCCCGCCGACAACCCGTGGAACACGCGGATCGACGACACGACCGCCTACCCGGTCAACGCCGACTCGGCGACCTACATCGCCAACATGGCCCCGACGACGCACCTTCACCCGGACTGGGGCGACTGGTCGACCGACCACTACGGCATCCCGTGGCAGGTCGTCCCCCAGGCGCAGGCCATGGTCCCGATGACGTTCACGTACGCGGACGAGAGCGATCCCGGGCCCTATCCGTTCCCCGCGAACGCCCTCGTCGAGGGCGGCGCGAACTCGGGCGGCGACATGCACGTCCTCGTCGTCCAGCAGGGCGCGTGCGAGCTCTGGGAGACGTGGAGCTCCACGTACGTGGGGCCAGGGTGGAGCGCCGGGTCGGGCGCCAAGTTCGATCTCTCGTCGAACGCGCTCCGCCCGGACGGCTGGACCTCGGCCGACGCCGCCGGGTTGCCCGTCCTGCCGGGCCTCGTGAAGGTGTCCGAGGTCAACGCGGGCGCGGTCAACCACGCGATGCGCTTCACGATGGACAAGTCGCAGCAGGCTTACATCCACCCGGCGACGCACGCGGCGGGCGACGTGAACGCCTCGCTCCCCCCGATGGGCCTGCGCCTGCGGCTCAAGGCGAGCTTCGACACGTCGAGCTTCTCCGGGCCGACGCTGGTCATCCTGACCGCGATGAAGCAGTACGGCCTCATCCTCGCGGACAACGGGAGCAACTGGTACGTGAGCGGCGACAGCGACGACGGGTGGACGAACCTGATGGACCAGCTCGTGTCGGACTTCGAGAAGGTGACCGGGAACGACTTCGAGGCGGTGGAGACAGGGCCGCTGTCGACCGCAGGCTTGTAGAGCCGGCCTGGCCCGGGCCGTTCGGCGGGCTGCGAGCCTGCTGCGCGTCGCGGGCGCGCTACTCTGGGCGGGCCGTGCAAGAGGAGCTTCGCCGGAGCGCCGAACGTGTTCGCTCGCAGCTTCGGCGCGCATCGCACGACCCCGCGCGGTTCCGGGCCGCTCTGACGAGCGTACCCCCGGACGAACGCGACGCCTGGGTCGACCTCGTCTTCGAGCTCGACGCCTTGCCGGAGGACGGACCGGAGCTTCCGCGCGGCGGCGTCCCCTATGTCCCGTGCTCCGTCGATGCGCTGTTGCGGGTCGTCGATCGCGCGCTGGTGCGGCCGACTGACGTCTTCGTCGACCTGGGCTCCGGCCTCGGGCGCGCCGCCGCGCTGGTGCACCTGCTCATCGGCGCCGGCGCGATCGGCATCGAGATCCAGCCCGAGCTCGTCGCCGCCGCCGGCCGGCTTGCCGCCCGCCTCCGGGTGCCTCGCGTTTCGTTCATCGAAGGCGACGCCGCCGAGCTCGCGCGGCGCATGACCATCGGCACCGTCTTCTTCCTCTACTGCCCCTTTGGAGGCGAGAGGCTCGCGACCGTGCTCGCGCACCTGGAGTCCATCGCGCGCACGCGAGAGGTCCGCGTCTGCTGCGTCGACCTTCCGCTGCCGCACTGCCCATGGCTCGTGCCGCTCGAGCCCGAGGGGGCGAGCGATGTCGCCATCTATCGCAGCACCCTCCTCGACGCCGACGTGGCTTCGCGGATTCGGTGACGAGGCGTTCCGCGCGTCGAAGCACGCGGCGTGCCCTCGACCGTGAGAGGCGCCCTACTCGTTGCTCGCCGCCAGCGGCGCCTCGCGCCCGTCGGAGCCGAAGCCCATGTTGATGATCGTGCTCCAGGGCACCAGGCTCCCGTCGTCGGCGTGGTTCACGAGCCCGATCTGCAGCCCCCGCAAGCTGCTCGCGTCGTTGAACACCCCGATCTGCACCCCCCGCACCTTCTCTGCGACGTTCACGAGCCCGATCTGGGCCCCCCGGATGTCCGCGCTGTAGTCCACGAGACCCACCTGCAGACCGCTCTGGTCGTCGGTCGCGACGTTCACGACCCCGAGCTGCCCGCCGCGCCCCTTCTCCGCGACGGTCACGGCTCCGATTTGCGCCACGCCGTGGAACTCCTCCGCGTAGGCCAGCACCGCGCCCACCTGCAGCGGCGCCCACATCTCGTGCTCCGTCGCCGACGCCAGGCCCACCTGCGCGACGCCGGTGAAGCCCTTGGTCGCCGTGCTGAGGGCCCCCGCTTGCACGACCCCGGTGAACCGCCCGTCGTTCCAGTTCAGGAGCCCGAGCTGCGCGATCCCGGCGAAGCTCCCGTCCCGCGAGGTCCCCGAGAGCAGCGTCCCGGAGCCGACCTCGTTCACCAGCCCGAGCTGCACTCCGCCCGCGAACTCGTCGTCGTCCCGCGACAGGACGCCCAGCTGCACGACGCCCGCGAAGTCGTTCGTGTGCGCATACGGCGCGAGCTGGAGCGCGCCGCCGAAGTCCCGCGTCGCGGCGTGCGCCAGCGAGACCTGCGCGAGCCCGCGGAACCGGTCCGCCGCGTCGTGGGCGAGCCCGAGCTGCAGGGCGCCCACGAAGTCGCGCTCCGTCGTGTCGTAGCCGCCCACCTGGGCGAGCCCGTAGAAGTCGCCGGCGCGGTCGTACGGAGCGAGCTGCAGCACCCCGCCGAACGACTCGGCGTCGTTGTGGGCGAGCGAGAGCTGCGTCACGCCCGCGAAGCTGCCCGCGAGGTTCTTGCTGAGCCCGACCTGGCCCACGCCGTAGAACTTCTCGGCGTTGGCCTGCCCGAGCGCGAGCTCCGTGGCCCCCACGAAGACGCCGGCGTCTTGCCGCACCGTGGCGAAGCTGGCCACGCCGTAGAAGTGGTGCACGCGCCCCTGGGCGACGGCGAGCGTGCCGATGCCGGCGAACGTGGCGAGACGTGGTCGGATGCCTGCGTGGAGCAGCGCCCAGTCGTACGCGGGCGCCGGCGCCTCCATGCCGGGCGAAGCCTCGGCGACAGCGGCGACGGGAGCATCCTCGGCCCGGGCGAGCCGGGCGGCGAGGAGGCAAGGGACGATGGAGACGGCGGCGAGGAGGAGCTTGGCTTGGCGCATGGCGAAGTCAGAACGGTTGGGCCGCGGCCGGGCTTACACTGCCGCCATGCGCTTTTCCGCCGGCTCCTCGCAGGTCTCGCTCTTCTCTTCGCCTCCGCCTCCTCGGAGGCCGCCACCGTCCTCAAGATCGGGACGCTCGCCCCCCAGGACTCGCCGTGGGGCAAGGAGTTCAAGGCCTGGGCGGCGGCCGTCGCGGCCGACACCGGCGGCGACGTCACCCTCGATTTCGCGTGGAACGGCCAGGCCGGCGACGAGAAGCTCATGGTCGAGAAGATCCGCTCCGGCCAGCTCGATGGCGCGGCGGTCACCGCCATCGGCCTCGGGCAGACCGGGGTCATGGACGTCCTGGCCTTCCAGCTCCCGGGTCTCTTCACGAGCTGGTCGAAGATCGACCACGCCCGCGACGTGGTGCGCGACGAGCTGGCCCGCGAGTTCGAGGCGAAGGGCTTCACGCTCCTCGGCTGGGGCGACGTCGGTGCGGCGAAGACCATGTCGATCGGCTTCGAGGTGCGCACGCCGCACGATCTGCAGGGCAAGGGCGTCTTCACCATCCCGGGCGACCCGATCACGCCGGCGGTCTTCGCCGGCATCGGCGGGCTCACCCCGCGCTCGCTCGCCGTGCCGGAGATCCTGTCGCACCTCGGCACGGACGTGAACGTCCTCACCGTGCCGCCGCTCGTCGCCGAGCAGCTCCAGTGGGCGTCGCGCGTGACGCACATCAACACGACGACGACGGCGTTCGGCATCGGGGGCCTCATCATGTCGGCGTCGCGCCTGAAGGGGCTCACCGAGGCGCAGCGCACGCCGTTCCTGACGCGGGGGCAGACCGTGAACGACAAGCTGTCGCGCACGATTCGTAACCTCGACGCGCAGGCCTTCGCGCGCATGAAGGCGAGTAAATCGGCCTACGAGCCGACCGAGGCCGAGAAGGAGCAGTGGCGTCCGGTCTTCGAGGGCGTCGCCAAGCAGATGTGCGGGCCGGTGATCCGCGCCGACTTCTGCAAGGAAGTGATCGACGCGGCTCGCCAGTAGCTACTTGCGGACGGCAGGCGGGCGCGTGACGACGCGCAGCGCCTCGAGGAAGCCGCGGATGGCGGGGGTCCGGTCGTCGGCGCGCCAGACGGCGCAGAGCTGAAGGCGCAGCTCGGGCACGTCCAGCCGGCGCGCCACGAGCCCATCGGGCAGCTCGCGCAGCACGTACGAGCCGATGAGGAAGCCGCCGACGCCCTGCGCCACGAGGCCGAGGCCGGCGTAGACCTGGGTCGTCGAGTAGACGATGCGCGGCGAGAACCCCGCGCTCTCGCAGCGAGCCACGAGCGCATCGTGGAGCCTCGGGTTGATGCGGCGATCGAAGAGAATGATCGGCTCCCCGGCGAGCGCCCGCAGCGGCACCGATTCCTCCGCCGCGAGAGGGTGCTCGCGCCGGAGCACGACGACCCAGTGTCCCTCGAGCACGATGCGGTAGGCGAGCGTCGGCTGCACGATGGGAAAGTGGGTGAACCCCACGTCGAGCGTTCGCTCGGTGAGCGCGCCCGGCACCTCGCCCGGAGCGAGGTCGCGGCGCTCGACCACGACGTCGGGGTGCCGCGCGGCGAGCTCCTGGAGCAGGGGTCCGATGATCGGCAGGTTGATGTAGTCGGTGCTCCCGAGGCGCAACCGCTGGTGAGCGCCCTTGCCGAGCTGCCGCACCTCTTCGAGCGCGTCACTCAGCTCGCCGAGGATGCGCCGCGCCCGGTCGGCGAGCAGCTTGCCCGCGTCGGTCATCTCGACGCGCCGCCGAGTCCGGTCGAAGAGCTCGGCACCGAGCTCTGCCTCCAGCGCCGCGATCTGCTGGCTCAGGCCCGGCTGGGTGAGGCCGATCTGCTCCGCCGCCCGGCGAAAATGCAGCGTATCGGCGACGGCGAGGAAGGACCGCAGATGCCGGAGCTCCATCGATCGATTGCCCGAGCTTATCAGAGAGTCACCTGACGCAATTGGTCAGAGCCCGGCGGCAGACCTACTGCTTACCGGACCGTGTGGATCGTTCGGCTCGCGCTGCGGCGCCCGTACACGTTCGTCGTGATGGCGATGCTGATCGTCATCGGGGGCATCTATTCGATCCTCCAGATGCCGACCGACGTCCTGCCGGAGATCGACATCCCGGTCATCGCGATCGTCTGGCAGTACGGAGGTCTGCCTCCGGACGAGATGGAGCAGCGCTTCACCGGCAACTTCGAGCGCGCGCTGACCACGACGGTGAACGGCATCGAGCACATCGAGAGCCAGTCGCTCTACGGCGTGTCGGTCACGAAGGTCTTCTTCCACCCGGGGACGAAGATCGAGATGGCGAACGCGCAGGTCACCGCCATCTCGCAGACGCTCCTCAAGCAGTTCCCGCCGGGCGCGACGCCGCCGCTCGTCGTCAACTACAGCGCGTCGAACGTCCCGATCCTCCAGGGCTCGATCCACTCGGACACGCTGTCCGAGCAGCAGCTCTTCGACCTCACGAGCAACTTCCTCCGGACCGGGCTCGCCACCGTGCAGGGCGCGCAGATGCCGTTCCCCTACGGGGGCAAGCAGCGGCAGGTGATGATCGACATCGACCTGCCGCACCTCTACGCGATGGGGCTCTCGCCGAACGACGTCAGCAACGCGCTGCAGCTGCAGAACCTCATCCTCCCCGCGGGAACCGCGAAGATCGGCTCCCAGGAGCTGATGATTCGCCTGAACAGCAGCCCGGACGCGATCAAGGACATCGCGGGCATGCCCATCAAGACCGTGAACGGCGCCACGGTGACCATCGGGCAGGTCGCCCACGTCCGCGACGGGTTCGCGCCGCAGACGAGCCTCGTGCGCGCCAACGGACGGCGCGGCGTCCTCATGTCGCTCCTGAAGAGCGCCGGCTCCTCGACCCTCGACATCGTGACCCGCATCCGCGCTGCGCTGCCGAAGATCCTCCCGACGCTCCCGCCCGAGTACAAGCTCGACCTCCTCTTCGACCAGTCCGTCTTCGTCCGGGCCGCGGTGGGCG
>JBEKGQ010000263.1:0-8832 GCA_050012715.1 Polyangiaceae bacterium | reverse complement strand
GTTGCCCTTGGCGGACGCGTAGTCGAGGGGTGCGTCGACCTTCATGATGCGGACGCGCGCGATCCCCACCGACGCCGGGACACCGTGAGGCGCCGCCAGGTAGTGCTTCCGCGCGCCGTCGAGGTCGCCCTTCTCGCAGGCCGCGTCCCCCGCGGCGAGCTCACCGTCGCCGAGCCTGATCGTCGCCGGCCGCGACGGGGGCAGCGGCGCGGCCGCGGTCGAGTCCCCGCCGGCCGATGACGCGGGCACGGCGGAAGACGCGGACGACGCGGGCTTCGTCGAGTCCACGAGGTCCCCTGGATCGTCCACCGGCGCCCGGCTCCCCGCCCCCGCGACGCCGGCGGCGACCGGCGGGCGCACCTCGACGGCGGCCCCTCCGCCGCACGCGGCGAGCGCCGCGAGCAGCATCCACGCCGGCGCCTCACCCCGCCTTCGGCTCATGCCTCTTCACCACGACCCACGCGTGCGCGATGACGTCGCGCGTCGCCTCGAGCACGCCCTCGTGCGCCCGCGGCGTGCGAAGCACCACCACCTCGCCCGCCGGCGCCTTCGCCTCCAGCACCTTCCGGCACGCGCTCCGCACCGCCTCGGGCACGCGCGCGTCCTTCGCGAGCGCCTCCAGGTGCTCCACGTAGGCCCGCCCCCACGTCTCGTCGGGCTCCACGATGAGCGCCCCGTTCAGCGCCATCCCGGCCGCGCGCTTCACCCCGGCGGCTCCTCCGCGCGTGTTGCCGGCGGCGTACGCCTGCTCCGCGCGCTTCAGCTCGGCGAGGCCGGCGCGGATCCACTCGTCCGGCAGGAGGCGGCGCAGCCAGTCGCCCGGATCGCGCGTGAGCTCCCGTCTCTGCTCGCTCATCGGTCTCACCGCCGGCTCGCCTCAGGGCGCGCGGAGGTGCCGCGTCGTGTGCTCCTTGCCGTCGTAGCGGAGCATCACCGGCTTGCCCTCGGCGACCGTCGTCACGTTGATGGGTCGCTTCCACACCCGGAGGAGAGCCCGCATGACCTCCTTCGCGTAGTCCTGCCGCAGGTCGAGCCCCTGGTGGTCGTGCCGCAGGAGGAGCTCCCCGCGGTTGTCGTGGTTCGCGTCCTCCACGTAGATGAACGGGTTGCCGCCGTTCGTGAGCTGGAAGAGCAGCTTCTCCTTCACCGCGCGAAACTCGCGGGTCTCGATCTCGTAGCGCTCGTTCCGGTTCGACCACGAGAAGCTGAAGAGCTTGTGGTCGCGACAGAAGTCGGGGGTCAGGAACTCGTCGATGAAGGTGACGTCGTTGTAGAGGGCGCGCACCTCGAAGATCTTCTTCTTGCCGAGGCCGAGGCGGAGGTTCCAGTTCCGCTTGGCGTCGAGGTCGTCGCAGTCCTCCCACTCCTTGCCGAACTGCCCGCGGTCCCAGCGCTCCTCGATGTTGCGATAGAGCTCGACGCCGAGCTTGTACGGGTTGAGCCGCCCGCCGCTCGTCGCGAGCACGCCCGCGGCGTGGTCGGCGTAGTCGATGATCTCGCTCGCATCGAGGATCTTCTCGGTCATCAGGCGCGAGTGCCAGTACGTCGCCCAGCCCTCGTTCATGATCTTCGTCTGCCACTGCGGCGCGAAGTAGTACGCCTCCTCGCGGACGACCTCGAGCACCTCGCGCTCCCAGCGCTCGAGCGGCGCGTTGTCGAGCAGGAACATGAGCACGTCGCGCTCCGAGTGCTCGGGGAACTTCTTCGCTTTCTCGCGCTCGGCCTCGATCTTCTTCTTCTGCTCCTCGAGGTACTCCTCGGGGTTGATGAAGCTCTCCATGTAGTCCTTCGCGCGCAGGCGCGGGACCTCGGTGGCGCGCATCTCGCCCTCGTCCTCCGCCGCGGCCCGCGCGGGGCGCCCGCGGAAGGGCGAGTGCAGATCGACGAGGTTCTCGAGGCTGAGGCAGAGGTCGAGGAACTCCTCGACCTTGTTGATGCCCTGGCGCGCCACGACGCGCCGGATGCGCGAGCCGTGGTTGGCCATCTTGTCGATCCAGCGGCGGTTCGGGTCGTAGGTGCTCGGGCGCTTGACGGGGTCGACCGTGCGACCGCCGGTGTCGAGGTCGCTCGAGCGGAAGCAGAAGTTGTTCTTGAAGAAGTCGACGTGCCCGTAGACGTGAGCCATGACGAGCTTCTGATCGACGAGCGAGTTTCCCTCGAGGAGGTACGCGTACGAGGGGTTGTTGTTGATGACCATCTCGTAGATCTTCGAGAGGCCGTACTCGTAGCTCTTCGCGAGGCGCTCGTATTCCATGCCGAAGCGCCAGTGCGGGTAGCGGTTCGGAAAGCCGCCGTACGCCGCGATCTCGTTCATCTGGTCGTAGGTGAGGATCTCGAAGACGGTCGGGAAGAAGTCGAGGCCGGCCCCGGCGGCGAGCTTCTCGATGCGGCTCTGCTCCTCGCGGAGGTAGGAGGGGAGCGCCGTCTTCAGCGCGAACTCGCTCATGCCTGAGACTGTAACACGGGCGCGCCACCTGCCTCACCGACCCACCACGTCTGGAGGGTCCACCCGACGGTGACGTAAGCTCGACCGCGGTCGACACCGATGGGCGGCGCCGAGCGCCGTTTCCTCTTCTCGACCGCGACGAACGTCGCGGCGACCCTCCGGCGAACCCGGCGCCGGCACCCGGAGAGCACGGACGACGACCTCGAAGCCTTCGCCGCGTCGACGCCGGGCGGCGACGAGCTGGTCGACGAACGGCGCGCGCACGAGACGCTCGAGCGGATCCTCCTGGCCATGCCGGTGGAGCTCCGCCTCGTCTTCGTGCTCTACGAGATCGAGGAGCTGACCACGCCGGAGATCGCCGCGACGATCGGCGCGCCCATCGGCACGATCGCCTCCCGCCTTCGGCGCGCGCGGGAGACGTTTCAGGCCATCGTCAAGCGCGTGCAGGCGGCGCAGCGAGCCCGCGGAGAAGGAACATGACCGATCCCGAGCGGCTCTCCATCGCGTCCGACAGCGAGCTCGAGAGGCGGCTCCTCCGGTCCGGACGCGCCGCCGCGCCGCCGGACCCGCGGCAGCGGGCGATCCTCGCGGCCACCGCGGTGCTCGGGGTCTCCGGGCTCGCCGCCGGCAGCGCCGCGGCCGGAAGCGCGGCGGGCGGTGTGGCGGCCAAGACGGGCTCCGTGCTCTCGCTCAAGTGGCTGGCGTTCTTCGGCGTGGCGGGCCTCGGGGCGATGACGGTGGCGCTGGCGGTGAACGACCGGCCGCTGTCGAGCGAGCCGTCGCACCGGGTCGAGGTTCCTACCGTCGTGGTCGGGGCGGCGGCGCCCCCTTCCGTGCTCCCTCGCCCGACGGCCTCCGTGATGGCGCCGCTCGTGGTTGCCAGCGAGACCCCTCCGGCGACGGCGTTGCCGGCGCCGGCGCCGTCTGGCTTCGCCGCCCGTGCGCCCGCTTCCGCGGCCGCGCCCATCGCATCCAGCGAGTCATCGTCGGTGCATGCCGAGCTCGGAACGCTGGAGCAAGCGCGAGGAGCGCTCTCGGCGGGCGATCCAGCGCGGGCTCTGTCCATCCTCGACGCGTACGCAAGCAGCTATCCCCACGGGTCGATGGGGCCCGAAGCGACGGTGCTGCGCGTCGAGGCGCTGGTCCGCGCGGGGGACCGGTCCGCCGCCGCGCGGGTCGGCAACGCCTTCCTCGATGGCCACCCGCAGAGTCCCTACGCCGCGCGGATCCGCTCGCTGCTCGGCGCGTCGAATCCGTGATCGATCGGCGTGGCGCCGGTCATTCCTCTCTCATCGGAGGCTTCGATGCGATGTAGCGGCTTGCTTCTAGGTCTGCTCGGGTCCCTCGCGCTGTGGGGGTGTCGGGGTGAGGTCGCGCTCGGTGGTGAGGAGGGAGACGGCGGCAGCGAGGGGAGCGCTCAGGCCACGAGCTCGAGCAGTGGAACCGGTGGGTCGAGCAGCAGCGGGACCGCCGGCTCGAGCAGCAGCGGGAGCACGGGTACGGGTGCCGCGTGCCCGACGGTCGTGCTGCAGGGGCTGCAGTCGGTGCAGGACATCGCCACCGCGGTCCAGGGGAGCTGGGTCGTCTGCGACTACCTGTCGAACCTCTTCCCCGGATGGGCGCCGAGCGACACGGTCGGCATGCAGTTCATGGCGGCCATGGCCGGCGGCGGCTCGTGCGACTCGAAGTCCGGGTGCATGGGAGGCCTGGTGTACTTCCTCGTGCAAGGCTCGTCGGGTCTGACGCCCGGCAACGGCAACGCGTACCAGATCTGGTACTCGATCTTCGAATCGGAGCTGACGCTCGCGCAGAGTCCCAACGGCGGCACCTGGTCGACGAGCGTCTCGGCGTCCTCGAGCCCGCGCGAATTCTGGATCGAGCAACTGAGCTACATGGACGGCCCTCGGCTCGTCGCGGCGCCGTAGCCCAGCTCTCTCCCGACTCACACTACCCGCACCACCTGCATCGTCCGCGTCTTCCCGGCGACGGCGACCTCCGCATCGTCACCGGCCCGCTTGCCGAGGATGGCCCGGCCCAGTGGCGACGCCGGTGTGACCACCTGCACCGTTCCTCCGGCGAGGCGCGCGCCTCCGCCGCCGGGCGCGAGCAGCAACGTCGACTCCTCCCCGTCCTCGTCGACCGTGACCAGCGCCCCCAGCGCCGCGGGTCGCCCGTCGAAGTCCCTCGGAACCATCGCCATCACGCCCGCGACGCTCGCGCGGAGCTCCTCGATGCGCGTCGCCTGCCCTCGCGCCAGGTACGACTGCTCCAGCGCGCGTGTGTCCTTGTCGTTCTCCGGCTTCGCCTCCTCGTGCGTCGCCCCCTCGGTCGTCGCCCGGTGAGCGCGCTCCAGCGTCTCCAGGTCCGCGGCGAGGAGCGCGAGGAGCTCGGCCTTGAGGGCGGGCTTGGCGCTGGGAGGCATCAACGACGCTCGCTCCGCGTCAAGAAGCCGCCGCGAGGTGGAGCCACGCCGTCCGGAGATCCTCGGCCCACATGGTGACGGGCAACAGGACGGCCGAGTCGAGCGTCGGATGCACGAGAAGAGGCAGTAGCTCGGCAGCCAGGATCGGGCGGGGCAGATGCGTCCGGTGCACGAGGATGGTCGTTCCCCGCAGCTTGTACCCCTGCGCGACGCTCGACGGAAGGCGCCGGCCGGGCCGCGCTTCCCTTCCGGCGAGCGCCTTGACGAGCTCCCCGAGCTCGGGGTCGCCGGCCCCGCGATGACGCGCGCGCTCGATGGCGCCCGCGGCGTCGATGAGGACCTCGACGCTCACCCCACCCCGCCTCGCGTAGACGACGAAGGCCGGGTACCCCACGGTACCGTCGACGAGCAGCGCGTCGTTGCAGGTGACCACCCACGAGAGCACCACCGATCCCTCGCGGAGGAGGCGCTCGCGATCCGCCTCGCTGTCGAGCAGGCGATCGCTCGGCTTCAGCCACGGCGGTGGCGGGGTCGCGGGGCTCGGTGGGAGCGCCTCGACCCGACGAGGCGCGGGGCCGAGGGCGGCGGCGGTGGCGGCGAGCAGATCGAGCATCGGACGTATCCCTCAGCCCCGCTTGCTCAGCGCGAGGCGCAGCAGGATCACGACGCCGACGAAACCGGCGGGCGGGCTCACGACGAGCTCGGTGTGGTGGGTGGCCATCGAGAAGATCAGCACGGCGACCAGCGCCGCGGCACCGAGGAAGTAGCCGATCCGGGTGCGCGCGCGCTGCTTCTCGGGCGAGCGCTTGCGGACGCGATCGAGCGCGTGACGGAGCGCGTTCTGCACGTCGGGCGCGTCGCACACGCTCCGCGGAAGCCCATCGACGAGGCGGCGCAGCCGTCTCCGCTCGTCCCGCGTGCTCAGGCGCAGGGCGATCGCACGGGCCACGGCAGCCGTCACCTCGCTCGCCGGATCCGCTCGGACCACCCACGACTCCGCCCGGCCGTCCGCCCGCTCGACCGAGGCGAGGGCCCACAGGACGGCGGCACCGGCCGATGGATGACCCTCGGCGAAGACGGCCTCGAGGACGGCGAGCGCTTCGTTTCCGAGGCCCGCCAGCACCGCGAGCCGATGCACGAGCGCCACCAGCTCCGGCGCGATCGTCCGTGACGTGCATGCCTGGCGGAAGAGGTCGACGGCGCGGCGCCGCTCTCCCATCGCGATCGCGATGCGCGCCTCGTTCGGCAGCGCGACGTCCCCCGCCACGGCGCGCAGGCGACCGCACCATCGTTGTGCCGTAGCCAGGTCCCGGTCCTCCACCGCGGCCCGCACGAGACGGACGAGAGGGTACGCGTCGGCACCGGAGAGCTGGGCGGCTCGCCCCCAGCTGGCCTTGGCGCCTGCTCGGTCGCCCGCGGTCAAACACGCATCGCCACGCGCGACGTGCCCTTGCGGCAAGTGAGGAGCGAGGGCGACGATCTTCTCGGCGACGGCCGCGCGCCCTGCGTGATCGCTGGTCGTCGTGTACGCGTCGAGGAGCTGCAGCCACCCCCAGTAGTAGGTGGGCTGCTCCGCCACCAGCGCGCGAAAATCGGCCGTCGCCCCCGCGACGTCTCCCCGTTTCAGCTTGAGCCAGGCCGCGCGCCCGCGAAGCTCCACCGGCACCTCGTCGCCGAACACCTGCGGAAGGCACGCCGCCGCTGCGTCGTCCAGGCGGCCCATCTTCGCGAGCGTGAGCACCCGCTGGTCGTGCGCCTCGACCGAGCGAGGCGACACCTGGAGCGCTCGCGCCAGATGCTCCATGGCCAGCGGCGCGTCGCCCGCTTGCAGAGCCAGCGAGGACGCGACTCGGGCCATCGTGGCGCTCCACGGTCGGGCGTCCGCCGCGCGCCGCGCCTCGACGACCACGTCGTTCTTTCGACCGGACGCGGCCATCAACCGGAACAGCTCCTGCCAGCCGCCCTCGAGATCGGGGTGTCTCCCGAGGACGCGACGGACTTCCCGGAGCGCCGCGTCGCGCTCACCGGCGCGGTCGAGGAGCGCGACCAAGAGAAGCCCCGCCCTCGCGTCGGTCGTCGTGAACGCGGCGCGCTCGAGGACTTCGCGCGCGCGGGCGACGTCTCCGCCTCGCTCCAGCGCCTCGGCCAGACGGGCGGCGGCGGAGGTGTCGAGAGGCGCTACCGCGTGGGCTTGGTCGAGGAAGGCGAGCTCACTCGCTCGCTCACCCAGGTCGCGCGCCACGTCGGCGCGATCGATCCACGTCGTTCCCACGAGGGGGAACCGGTCGGTCGCCTGTCGGGCGAGGGCGGCGGCCTCCTCCAGGCGGCCCGTGGCGACGTGCTGACGGACGTCCGCCGACCAGGCCGGCCACAGATCGACGCGAGCCTCGCGTAGCCGCGTCGTCGCGCCGAGCGCCACGTCAGGGTCCAGTACGGCACGAAGACCGTCGTGGAGCGCGAGGATCGCCGACCCGTCCACTGCATGGGCGACGATCTCCGCCTCGACGAGCTCGAGATCGGCGGCCCGCGTCGCGGCGTCCCGCGCCTGGGCGACGAGGCTCGCGACCGCGAGCTCGGTGTCGGGGGCGAGGCGGACCGCCGCGCGCAGCTCCCGGAGCGCGCCCTCGGCGTCCCCCGCCGACTGGAGCACGCGCGCACCGACGAGAAACTGGCGCACGTCGTTCGGGGCGATGGCGCGCGCCCGATCCGACGCGGACTGGGCTTCCTCGTGACGACCGGCAGACGCGAGGGCGAGGGCGAGCTCCCGGTGCCCCCAGGCGTCCCCCGGCTCGGCGGCGATGGCTCGACGCGCCGCGCGCTCGTGCGCCTCGGGTCCACTCTCGATCTGAAGCTGGGCGGCGAGCTGGAGCAGACGCCGGTTGTGCGGAAACCGCTCGACCGCCTGCTCGACGTGGGCGATTGCCGCCGCGTGTCCCTCGACGACCATCAGGACCTCGACGAGCTGCGTCCGGGCCCCGGCGTCGAGCGGCTCGGCGTCCACCGCCTCGCGAAGCAGCTCCACTGCCCGCACCGGCTCCCCGCCGGCACGCGCGATGCGCGCGGCTACCCCGACCCAGCGTGTTCGGGAGACGTGCGCCTCGGCTCGTGCGAGGAGGGCCCTTCCCCCATCCCCCTCCCCGCGGCGAGCTTGGACGGACGCGGCGTATAGGAGCAGATCGCCGTCTTCGGGCCGGCGCTCCAGCGCCGCGGCGAGCACCTGGGCGGCGGCGTCCGGGCGCTCGACGAGCTCGAGCGCCGCGTGCAGGGTCATCGCCGGAGCCGACGATCGGCCACCCAGGCGCTCGACGCGGGCCTCCAGCAGGCCGAGGGCCTGCTCCGTTGCGCCTCGAGCGCGGGCCACCCCGAAGTAGGCACGCGCGAGGTCGTCGTTGGCGTCCTCCAGGCAAGCCGCGAAGCGGAAGAGCGAGAGCGCCGCCTCGAACCGTCCGTCGTTCCACGCGACGAGCCCCAGGACCGTCAGCGGGCGTGCTCGCTCGGGTCGGGCGCGGAGAGCGCGGCGCAGCAACCGGGCGACCCGGGTGTGCTCGCGCGCGTCTTCGTGCAGCTCGTCGGCGAGCTGCTCGAGGAAGATGGGGTCCGCGCCCGGGCGAGCGCAGGTCTCCAGCCACGCGATGCGCTCGGACCGGGGGGCGAGCTCCCGCAGGCCCGCGTAGACGTCGAGCTCCGCGCGCGCGTCGTGCGGGTGCAGCCTGAGCAGCCCCGCCGCGGCGTCGCGGACCGCGGAGACGTCGCCGTCGTAGGCGGCGATGGCGCGCGACACCGCGAAGGCGATCACGTGCTCGGGCGCCTCGCGGACGAGGCTGTCGCGCTGGGCGATGGCCTTCGCGCGATCGTGGACGGACAGAGCGCGCTGCACGTCGTAGAGGCGGTCCCATAGCCTCGCGTCCGGCAGCGCCCGGCCGTCCACCCGGGACGCCTCGGCGCGCGGCACGAGCCATAGCGC
>JBEKGQ010000262.1:0-8839 GCA_050012715.1 Polyangiaceae bacterium | reverse complement strand
GCGGGCGCGGGCGCGGGCGCGAGCGCGAGCATGAGCGCGGACGCAGGCGCGGACGCGACCGCGGACGCAGGCGCGGACGCGGGCGGAGATGCCGGCGCCGCCCACTGCCCGGACGACATGGCCTTCGTCGAGACCAGCTTCTGTCCCGACGTCGAGCGCCGGTGCCTGGACATGGAGCACGAGGAGACCAACCACCTCGAGATCTGCCACGCCTTCGCGCACGAGCAGCGGTGCCGCACCGAGGAGCGCAAGCTCGCCGCGTGCGTGGATCGCTACGAGTACCCGAACAAGAAGGGGGCTCATCCCATCTGGATGCTCGACTGGGGTCAGGCGCAGGCGACGTGCGAGTCGAAGGGCAAGCGCCTCTGCAGCGCCACCGAGTGGACGGCGGCCTGCGAGGGGCCGGAGCACACGCCCTTTCCCTACGGGTGGGAGCGCGACCACGACAAGTGCAACATGGACAACTTCTACATCGACCCGAAGAAGCCAGCCCCGAAGGCGCAATTCTTCTTCTACTCGAAGGATCCCGAGGTGGCCTTCAAGGAGCTCTCGCGGCTCGACCAGAGCGTCCCCAGCGGCTCGATGGAGACGTGCAAGAGCGGGTTCGGCGTCTACGACATGCCGGGCAACGTGGACGAGTGGGTCGTCAACGACGGACCGCCGCACGAGAAGTCGCTTTACGCCGGCCTCAAGGGTGGCGCCTGGGGGCACGTACGCAGCCAGTGCCGGCCGGAGACGTTCAGCCACGAGCCGGAGTTCACCTACTACTTCGTGGGGTTCCGCTGCTGCCGGGACGCCGAGGCAGTCGGGCCCGACGAGAAATGGGCGCCCTCTTCACAGGCCGTGCCGCCGCCCGCGGTCGAGCCCCACGACTTCGCGCCTGAGCCGCTCGTGCCGGTCGACCCTCCCGGTCCGTCGAAGACCAAGTACGCTCGGACGGGACACCGTGAATAGTCTCGTCGTCCATCGTGGTGACTGCGCGAAGGTCGGGCCGGGCTCACCATCACGCAGGGAGGCCGATTTGAACATACCCCGCGAGCTTGCGAGCGGATTGTCTGAGCCAGGCTCCACGAGGAGGCTGGCTTGAAGAGAGCGATCGTGCTGGCCGCGCTGCTCCTGGCGGCGCCCGTCGTGGTGGCGTGCGGCGGCCCGAAGAAGAAGGCCGTCTCGCGCCAGGACTTCCAGGCCGTGACCGACTACGTCGACAAGAACATGCGCGCCGGCGCGGTGACGGCCGAGGACCGGAAGAAGTACACCGTCCTGCAGCTCGGGGCCCCGCACCGCGTCGACGGCGACACGCAGTACTGGTACTCGACCGCGGTCGATTGCTACTACCTTCAGGTGGGGGAGGACGGCTGGGCCTCGTGGGGGACGGCCGCCTTGAAGGACTGCAAGAAGTGGGCGGTCGCCCCCTGAGCGAAGCTCCGTAGGATGTCGGCGCCGTACGTCCGCTCGTGGACGCCGGCCATCAGCGCCTCGGGATCGAGGCCCTCCTCGCGCACGCGCTCCTCGCGCGCGACGAGGTAGCCGCGCATGGCGTCGGCGTCGAACTCGGGGTGGAACTGCACCGCCTTGACGCGGTCGCCCACGCGGAAGGCCGCGACCGGATCGAGCGCGGTCGTCGCCAGCACCTCGGCGTGCGGGGGGAGCTTCGCGACCGAGTCGACGTGGGTGGCGTTCACGTCGAGCTGCCACGGCAGCCCCGCGAAGAGGGGGTCGTCGAGGACGCGCGTGAGGCGCACGGTGCCGATCTCGCGGCCCCGCGGGTTCTTCTGCACGTCGCCCCCGAGCGCCTGCGCGATCAGCTGGTGCCCGAAGCAGATCCCGAGGAGCGGGACGCGCGCGGCGGCGATGCCGCGGATGAGCGCCTCGGTGCGGAGCATCCAGGGCGCCCGCTCGGTCACGCTCGAGCTCGACCCGGTGATGACGAAGCCGGCGGCGTCGGTCGCCCGCGGCAGCGGGGCGTCGGTGCGCACGTCGTGCACCGCCCAGCCGCCCTTCCAGGCGTCCCCGGTCTGCTCCCGGATCCAGCGGTCGAAGTCGCCCCTGCGCTCCGCGAGGAGGGGGACGGCGTTCCCGGTGGCGAGGACGAGAAGGCGCGGTGCGGCAAGCATGGCCCCAGATTGCCACGTCGGCGGGCGCGTGGGACAGTCCATGTTCACGTGCGGGCTGGTCCCGCCCGACGCCCTTCGATGACACCTCATCAGCTTTCGCTTCCGATCGACGAGTTCCTGGCGCGCGCGCCCTCCCCGGGCATCCCCCGTCCTCGTCGCATCTTCTGCAACCGCAACCTGCGGATGAGCAACATCGCGTGGGTCGGCTTCGACATGGACTACACGCTGGCCATCTACAACCAGCGCGAGATGGACGAGCTCTCCATCCGGGCCACCATCGAGAAGCTCGTGGCCCGCGGCTACCCGGAGTTCGTGCGGACCATCCCCTACTCGACCGAATTCCCGGTGCGCGGTCTCCTCATCGACAAGCGGTCAGGCAACGTCCTCAAGATGAACCGCTACAAGTTCGTCACCAAGGGCTACCACGGCCTGCGCGAGCTCCCGAAGGAGGAGCTGCGCGAGCTCTACCACTCGAAGAAGATCCGCCCGGCGACGCCCCGCTACCACTGGATCGACACGCTCTACGCGCTCTCGGAGGCGGCCCTCTACGCGGCGCTCGTCGAGGCGATGGAGAAGCGCGGCCTCGCCATCGACTACGCGAAGGTGTTCAGCGACATCCGCGAGAGCATCGACGAGGCGCACCGCGACGGGACCATCCTCGAGACGGTGGCGGCGGACTTCCCGCGCTTCCTCAACAAGGACGTCGACCTCGCGCCCACGCTCCACAAGCTCCGGAGCGCGGGCAAGAAGCTCTTCGTCCTGACGAACTCGCGCTGGCCGTACACCGACAAGATGATGGCGTACCTGCTCGACGGCGCGATGAGCGAGTACCCACACTGGCGGAACTACTTCGACGTCGTCATCGTCGCGGCGACGAAGCCGGCGTTCTTCCAGGAGCGGCGCCCGCTCATGGTGCGCGACGGCGACAAGCTCGAGCCGGCGGGGGCGCCCCTCGAGCGCGGCAAGGTCTACGAGGGCGGCAACCTGCAGGACCTCGAGCGCGCCCTCGGCGCCATCGGCGACGAGGTGCTCTACGTGGGCGACCACATCTACGGCGACATCCTCCGCAGCAAGAAGGAGAGCGCCTGGCGCACCGCGATGATCATCCAGGAGCTGGAGGGCGAGGTGCTCGCCCACGACTCGTGCCACGAGGACTTCGAGCGCGCGGAATACCTGGAGGAGGGGCGCGACCGGCTGGAGGACGAGCTCCGGTTCTACCAGACGCGCTTCAAGGATCTCTCGCGTCGGATCGAGCACGCGCACCACAAGCCCAACGGCCTCAACGTGGCCGAGGCGGAGGGCGAGCGCGCGCGCATCAAGCGCGCCATCGATCGGGTGCGAGCGCGGCTGCGCCTCGTCGACGGAGAGGTCAATACGATCGAGCGGCGGGTCGACCAGCGCTTCCACCCGTTCTGGGGGTCGCTCCTCAAGGAACAGAACGAGGAGTCGAGCTTCGGCTCCCAGGTCGAGGAGTACGCGTGCCTCTACACGTCGCGCGTGAGCAACTTCCTCTCGTACTCGCCGCAGCAGTACTTCCGGAGCTCGCGCGACGAGATGGCGCACGAGCGCACGTGAGCGCTAGCCGCCTCGAATGTCGACCTTGCCGGGGGCCCCGCGTGGGCCGTCGGCCCCACGCGCTCCCGACGAGCCGTTCGAGCCGGGCGACCCGCTCGCGCCGCCGCTGACGGACGTGAAGTGTCCCTGCGAGTCGGTGCACGACGCGCCGGAGCCACCGGGGCCTCCGGCGCCGCCCTGACCGCCGTGTCCCCCTTCCCCGCCGGGTCCCCCCGGGCCGCCCTCGCTCCGGACGACTCTCTCCACGAGCCCCACGACCGAGCGGCAATCGCCCGTGGCGCAGGCGACGCTGACGCTCACGTTGCCGCCCGGTCCACCGGGTCCTCCGGGGCCGCCGCTCGTACCGTTGCCGCCCGGAGAGCCGTTACCACCTTGACCGCCCGGGCTCCCTGGGCACGACCCCGGCATGCCCGGCGACCCAGCGCTGCCGTTCGAGCCATCCATGCCGCGCGCCCCGGGGGTGCCGCCGCCGCCGCGGCTCGCGATCTCGTACGACGGTGCGTCCTTTCCTTCGACCACGCCGACGAGCTTCCCCTGCGGCCCGCTGACCTCGAAGAAGAGCCGCGGCGAATAGCGCTTCTCGATGACGACGCGCAGATCGGGGCCGCGCCCGGACATGGGTCCCTGGAAGACGAGCGGCGGCGGCTCCTCGAAAACGATGGGCCACTCGACGGTGAGCAGCGGCCGTCCACCGACGTCGAACGGCAGCGGCAGGTTCGGCGTGTCGTAGACGAGCCGCATCGCGTCCTTGCTCGTGACGCGCTCGACGAAGTGGAGCAGGCCCTCGGCGTCGACGTACACGATGGGCACCTTGGGCTTCACCTCGGCCGGTAGCAGGCAGGGCGCGACGTCGAGCGTGTCGGGAGGGGCGCAGATCGTGATCGGGTCCTTGATGCCGTCGACGCGCGCGTAGAGCGCGCCGCGGAGGTTGAGCGAGGGCAGCACGGAGGCCGCTCCGCCGTTCGCGTCGTGCCCCTCGCCGGCGTCGACGGTGAGCAGCGTGGCCGTCTGCTTCCTCACGTCCTGGCGCACGAGGACCCCTCGCAGGTGCACGCGCTGCTCGTCGAGCCACGCGGCGGTCGGAGCGTGGCGGGCCGGGTCGATCGCGTTGCGGCCGGTGGCCATGACCGCGGCCTCGACGTCGACCGCGTGCTGCTTCACCTCCGGCGAGGAGGACGCCGCGATGTGCAGGCGCACGATGCGCCTCCGGGCTTCCTTCTCGAGCGACTCGTCCGGCACGCGCAGGGCGATGCGCCGGAGGAGCGCCTCGTCCTTGTCCTTCTCGAGCGCGTCGAGAGCAGCCACCGTGAGCGGCGCGCCGTTCCAGAGACCGCGTTCGAGATCGATGGTCGTGAGCACCTCGTGCCCGAACTTCGACGCGACCGGGCCGAGACGACCTTTGGCGAGCGCGTCCCGGAGGCTGGCGACGTCGCCGTCGATCGCCGCCGCGTGCGGCGCGGTACCGCGCCGGCGGAGGAGGAACGCGCCGTGCAGCGCCTCGAGCTTCGCTCGCTCGGCCTCGTCGGTCTCGACCGCCTTGCGCCCGAGTAGCTTGTGGTACGCGTGGGCCATGGCGTCGAGGAGCGCGGACGCCTCGTCGGGCGTGGAGCTCTCGAGCAGGATCATCGTGCAGCGCTGCCAGAGGTCGGGGTGCACGTCACCGCCGACGAGCCCCCCCGCGAGGTCGGCGAGATCGTCGGGGCTGCTCCCGCAGAAGCGCGGCCCGTCGCTCTTGCGGTCGCAGACCGCGGCGGTGGCCCCCGGCTGGTGGAGGTAGTGGACGAGCGCATCGCCGGTGCCGATGGCGGCCATGTCCTTCGCCGTGAACGGCGAAGGGTACGACCGCGCGCAGCCGGTGAGCACGAGGACCAGGACGAGGAGGACGAGCGCCGTGCCCGCGCACGCCCCACGAGGCCGCGCCATCCTCAGCCCTTTTCGTCGGGGAGGGGCGACAGGACGTGCAGAGGAACCGAGCGCCGGATGGGCGTGAGGAAGATCTGGATCGGCGAGCGGCACTCCGTGTTCGGCTCGTCCTTCGTGGAGTGCGAGCAGCTCGCGGGGTCGCCCGCGGCGCGGAGGATGGCCTTGCTCTCCTTGCCCGAGGCGTGAACGCCGACGTTCCCGACGTCGGCCCCCGCGCCGGCCGACGCCTCGCCGCCCGCCACGAGCTTGAAGGCCCCGACGCTCAGCGCCGTCACCAGGTGGGTCGCGCGCGAGCACTCCGCGCCGGTGGTCGCGTCCGACGCCGCGCTGCCGACGAGCTGGAGCTGCCCCCAGACCGTCGTCTGCACGTGGAGGGAGCCGGAGGTCTTCAGCTGGCCCGAGAGCGCGGCGGCGCCGAGCGGCAGCTTCGCGTAGAGGTCGTCCTCGTCGGAGATGTCCGTGGTGTCGGTCGAGAGCGTCGTCTTCTTCCACGCGTACGTGCCGGCCACCTTGCAGGTGTCGACGATGCGGAGATCGCACCCGGAGTACTCGACCGCGACGACGCCCTCGCGCAGCATCGCCTCGAGGCGCGCCTTGTAGGACGCGGGCCACTCCGTGACGAGCGGCTGCTCGTGGCTCGCGGCCACCGCGCACTTGGCGAGCGGCGTGGGATCGAGCCCGCCGTTGGGCATCGCCGCCTGCGCCATGACGCCCTGGCCGCATCCGGCGCACAGCGCCGCGGCGAGCCCCCCGAGCCAAAGAGCCGTGCAAAGCGTGCGCATCGCCCCGGGGGCCTTGTGTAGCCGAATCGCCGCCCTCGCGCACGCTCGTCGCCGCGCCCCGGCGTCAGAAGACGACGTTCGTCGCGATCGAGGGCAGGAACACGTCCTCCCCCGTGCCGTCGGCGTCGCACGCGACGATCGACAGGGTGCTCGTCGACGTCACGCCGGCGCCGGTCGGTCCACCCGGGAGCACCGCCGTGGAGCTCCCCGGCGTGCTGACGGCTTGCGCCGTCCCCGAGGTGCACGTCCCCGCGGGGCCGCAGGCGGCGGTGCCGGTGAGGGTCCAGCAGTAGTAGTCAGCGGCGAAGTAGGCGTTCGGCCCGCACCCCCCGGTGGGCTCGGGCGCCCCGGCGGTGCCGGTGCACGCCTTCGCGTTCTGCTGGACCTGCCCGACGTTCCAGGTGAACCCGTCGGCGTAGGGGTAGCCGTTGGGGGAGGTCGCCGCCCCGGCGGGCAGCGTCATCGTCTGGATCGGGAGGCCGGTGCCCGCCCAGTCCCATCCGGGCTTGCCGAGGCCACCGCCGGTCGGGTCCGTGCTCGAGAGGAACGGCGGCGCGAGCTGCAGTGTGTACGTCGCCGACGCAGGCTTGGAGGCGACGAGCCCGGGCGCGCACGCGACGATGCTCACGGTGGTGCCGGTGCTCTTGACGACCGGCGTCGACGAACCGGTGCCGCTGCAGCTCGCCACCCCCGCGGTCAGGGAGCACGCCGCGGGCGTCCCATCGGTCGTCGCGCAGAGGATCTCGCCGGCGGGGGCGCCGGTGAGCGGGGCCGCCATCGTGCTGTTCGCCGAGTCGTCGATGTCGGTCCCGAGGACGCCGGGCGTGCCGACCATGTCGAGCTCGTAGGCGTACGGGCTCGTGGAGGGCGCGAGCACCGCCGTATTGAGCTGGATCGTGAAGGGGAACGTCACGACCGCGGACGGCAGGTAGCCCTGCTTGCAGCCGATGACCTCGTAGGTCGTGCTCGCCGAGAGCAGCGGCTGGCTCGCCGAGGAGCCGTCGAAGGTCGTCGGGCTCGGCACCGACGTGCCCGTCGTGCACGAGGGCGGAATGCTCGTCGTGGTGTACGACAGCGCCACCGGATCCGAGACCGTGATGCTGCTCTGGGTCGCCGTGCTGACGGTCGGCGTGAGGCCCGCATGCCCGGTCGGCCACGGCACGTCGACGAGGCCCGTGCCGGCTGGCACCGGCGTCGTGCCGAGCGTCATCGTCGGCGGGGCGACCTGGAGCACGTAGGTCTGCGAGACCGGGGTGCTCGGAGGTGCCCCGGTCACGCAGGCGATGGCGGTCACGGTCACCGAGCCCGTGGCCGGATTGGGAGGCGACGTACCGTTGATCTGCAGGATCTGGCTGTACGTCAGCGCCGGGCTGATGCAGGTGGCCGCGGCGGTGCACGTCGGCGTCGTGACGCCGTCGAGCGTGTAGCAGATGTTGGCCCCCGGAGTGTCGGAGAGGCCCAGCGGGAAGTCGTTGTTCTGCGTCGACGACACCTGGCTGAAGGTGACCGGCGGCAGCAGCGAGCCCGCCTCGGGCTGCTCCTGCGTGTAGACGGCCGCGGCCGGCGGGGAGTCGGCGTATGCCCCCGTGGGATCGTGCGCGACGGCGATCACGGTCTCCGTCGGGCCTTGCGCGAACGTGATCTGGATCGGCGCTCCGGCATACAGCGTGCCGGTCGTGGGCGGCGTGGGGACGCTGCCGCTGGTCGTGTAGTAGATCTGCACGTTCGCGGGGCCGGCCCCCGGCGCGAGGGTCACGGTGGTGCCTGCGACGAGGGCGGCGGGGCCCGGTGGCGTGATGACGGGAGGGTTGAGCATCGCCACGTAGGCGTCGGGCGCGCCGGTCTCGGCGCCGGAGGAGCCGCTATCCCGAGGCATCGAGCTATCGGCAAGGCCCGTTTCGAGCCCCCCATCCGGACCGCCGCTGCTGCCGGAGTCGGGCCCCTCACCGTTGCATATGGGATCGTTGGGGGCGCAGACCGACGTCGAGCACTGGTAGAGCGCGACCGAGAGCGCCATGCAGAGGGCGACGAAGCCCCCCGTCGACACCCGGCGGGGCGCGCGCCCCGTCATCGCAGGGCTCCCCGCACCGCTTGCACCATCACCACCGGCGCCAGGTCCGCGTCCGGCGTCCGCCAGATCGCGTCGAACACCTTCACCACCGCCGCCGCGTCGGCCCGCCGGCCGCGGGCCAGGTGTAGCCGCGCCAGGCGTGCCAGACCGTCCGCGACGTAGGGCGCGCACGTCAGGACCAGGGGGATGTCACTCCGCGAGCACTCCAAAGCCATGTCCAAGAGCGCCCCGTACCCCGCCAGGGACGCCGCATCGTCGCCGTCACGTTCACCAGCTCGCCCCCGGAGGTGCGCGGCGCGCGCCCGCAGGGACAGGCTCGCGACCGCGGGAGTCTGTCTCACGGGTTGACCTCGGGCCATCTGAATACGCGCCTC
>JBEKGQ010000261.1:0-10212 GCA_050012715.1 Polyangiaceae bacterium | reverse complement strand
GGTCGGTCATCATCGACGGGCTCGGGTTCGTCTCGTTCCAGACGCGGTACCAGGGGTTCGCGCGAGGTCTCATCGACACGCGGGCCATCGTGTACTTCCTGTCGGTGACGGTGCTCTGTCTGCTGGTCTCGTTCCGCTCCCTCGAGAGCCGGAAGTGGAGCTGAAGGATCATGGAGAAGCGTAGAAAGTCCGCCGTCGAAAGCGGCGTCCTCATCTTCATCGTGGCGGCGATCCTCGTCGCCATCAACGCCCTCTCGGCCCTCGGCGTGTACGCCCGCAAGGACGTCACGAAGACCGAGAAGTACACGCTCTCGAAGGGGAGCGGCGCGCTCCTCCGCTCGATGAAGCAGACGCTCACCGTCGACTGCTACGTGACGCGGGGCCTGCCGAAGCTCGACTCCTTCGTCCGCGATCTGCGCGATCTGATGCAGGAGTACAAGAACGCCGGCGGCGGCAAGTTCGAGTACTCGATCATCGAGGCGAAGGACGAGGACACGAAGAAGAAGGCGAAGGACGCGGGCCTCATCGAGCAGCCGTTCGGGGAGGCGAGCAGCACGGAGGACGAGAAGGCCGCCGTCACCCAGGGCTTCATGGGCCTCGTCTTCAAGTACGGCGAGCAGCAGGACGTCATCAAGTTCCTGCCCCCGGACCGGACCGACGGGATGGAGTTCTGGGTCACGAACAAGATCCGCGAGATTCGCGACAAGGGCGACGACATCCACCACAAGATCGGCGTCCTCACGGGGGACGACGAGATCAAGCCCTCCGACAACAACCTCGTGCCCAGCAACATGGGCAAGTTCTCGATGCAGGGCATCGTGACGCAGAACTTCCCCTTCTACACGTTCTCGGACGTGGACCTGAAGGGGGGCGACGTGGAGATCCCGGACGACCTCGATGGTCTCATCATCACGCAGCCGGGCAAGGACCTGTCCGAGAAGGAGCTGCGGCGCATCGACCAGTTCCTGATGAAGGGCAAGGCCCTCGCCGTCTTCGCCAGCGCGGTCAACGTGAAGGCGAACGACGCGACGATGAACGCGACGCTCAACACGCGCGGGCTCGACAAGCTCCTCGACGGCTACGGCGTGACGATCAACAAGGACGTCGTCATCGACGTCTGGAAGCACGCCCGGATCGCGGTGCAGACGGCGGGCGGCGTGGCGAGCGCCGAGCTGATCCAGGTGCTCGACGTGCAGGACGATACGCGGATGACCGGCGACGAGCAGCTCGTCGACACGAGCTTCCCGGGCCTCTTCCGCGTCGAGGACATCGCGGTGCCGTTCGCGTCGAGCCTCACCATCCACGCCGACAAGCAGCCGCAGGCGAAGATCAAGGTCGTCATGCGGTCGTCGCCCGCCGCGGTTCACCTGACCGGGGAGACGGCGGATCTGCGCCCCTTCCAGAAGTGGCCGCCGAAGCTCAAGGGCCTGAAGCAGGAGCAGTTCGCGGTCGCGGCCGACGTCGAGGGCACGCTGAAGACGGCGTTCCCCGAGGGCGACAAGCAGGGCATCGAGGCGCCGGCGACGAGCACCAAGCCGTCGCGCGTCTTCATCGTGTCGTCGTCGCAATTCCTCGCGAACCCGATGGCGCGCGAGGGCGCGGGCCCGGACATGGGCCAGTTCGGCGGCATGATGCCGAACCTCGGCGGTGACGAGCAGCTCTTGATGCTCGCCGGTCCCTACGCGCAGCAGTTCATCACCGGGTCGATCCTCGTCTTCAAGAACACGCTCGACTGGCTGACGGGGGACACCGACCTGCTGGCGGTGAGCGCGAAGATCATGGCCGACCCGAACCTCGCCTACGGCGACAAGCTGAAGATCACCCCCGACGAGAGCGAGGAGCAGATCAAGAAGCAGATGGACGACCTCAAGTCGTCCCGCAAGAGCGAGCAGGTCAACGTCGAGATCTGGCTCATCCTCGGGATCCCGCTCGCCTTCGGCCTCTACGGCCTGCTGCGGTGGCGCCTGCGCCTCGCGGCCCGGGCCAACGTCTCGCTCGCCTGAGCGAAGGAGCACACGGAAGAGATCATGTCGCGCGACAAGCTCATCATCCTCGGCGTCGTCGTCCTCGGGCTGCTCGGGTTCCTCGTCTGGAAGCAGAGCGAGAAGGACAAGGCGATCGGTCAGCCCACCGCGAGCGCGAAGGACTTCCCCACCATCAGCGCTTCGGACGACATCGACAAGATCAGCATCGTCAACGGCGAGAAGGGCGAGATCGTCCTCGAGAAGGTGGCCGACCCGAACGCGGCCGCCAACGCCGCCGACGGCGGTGCGGGCGGCGTCTGGCGCATCACGAAGCCGGTCACCGGCGCGGCCAACCAGCAGACGGCGAAGGATCTCGTCGCGAACCTGAAGGACCTCAAGGTCGACTCCGAGATCAACCTGAAGCTCGACGACGACGTGCGGAAGGACAAGCAGCTCGACG
Organism: Polyangiaceae bacterium; assembly: GCA_050012715.1. Taxonomy (GTDB): domain Bacteria; phylum Myxococcota_A; class Polyangia; order Polyangiales; family Polyangiaceae; genus Palsa-1150. The sequence continues at coordinate 7,788 of JBEKGQ010000261.1, read as the reverse complement.
CCTCCAAGGGCGTGCACGTCACGGCGTGGAAGGGCGGCGACAAGAAGCTCGACGAGATCTTCGGCAAGAGCGGCCAGGCCGGGCAGCTCGTCCTCGTGACGGCGCAGCCGGACAAGGTGTGGGCGGCGAAGGGCTACACGTCGTACCTCTACACGAAGGACGCGAAGGACTACCGCGACAAGGAGCTCTTCAAGTTCGACGACGCCAACGCGGCGCAGGTGACCATCGTCAACGCGCACGGCACGCTGTCGTTCACGAAGGGCGACAAGTGGGTCGGCACCTTCGACAAGAACCCCATCGCCGGCTTCAGCGAGGACAAGCTGAAGGACATGCTGCGCGCCTACAAGGCGCTCAACGCCGACGACTTCGGCGACGGCAAGAGCCTCGGCGACACGGGGCTCGACAAGCCCGACGCGACGGTGTCGATCGTCCTGAAGGACGGCGCGGGGAAGTACGACCTGCTCGTCGGCAAGACGTCCACCGGCGCGGACCACTGGGCGAAGCGCGCGGACTCGGACGCGATCGTCCAGGTGACGAGCGCGGTGGCGGACTGGGCGAACGCCGACACCGCCAAGTTCGTGGCGGCGGCGGACGCCGGCGCGTCGTCGGCGTCGGACGCCGGAATGAAGGTTTCGCAGCACACGAAGAAGTAGTAGGGCCGAGGGATGGACCTCTTCGGCCATCTCGATCGCTACGACTACGGTGAGGTTCACCTCAAGCTCGACAAGGCCACCGGCCTGCGGGCCATCGTCGCCATCCACGACACGCGACTGGGGCCGGCCCTCGGCGGCTGCCGGTTCATCCACTACGACACGGACGAAGCGGCGGTGGTGGACGCCCTGCGCCTCGCCCGGGGGATGACGTACAAGGCGGCGCTCGCGGGCCTCCCCCACGGCGGCGGCAAGAGCGTCATCATCCGCCCGCCGCAGCACTTCGACCGGGTCGCCCTCTTCCGCGCCTTCGGCAAGTTCCTCGACGACATGCGCGGGCACTACATCACCGCGGAGGACAGCGGGACGGGGCTCGAGGACATGGAGGTCATCCGCGCCGTCACCAAGTGGGTGACCGGCGTCGACCCGTCGCACGGCGGCTCGGGCGACCCCTCGCCGTTCACCGCGCTCGGCGTGCGGCGCGGCATCGAGGCGTGCGTGGAGCACAAGCTGGGGCGCAAGACGCTCGAGGGCGTCCACGTGGTCGTCCAGGGCGTCGGGCACGTGGGGTACCACCTCTGCCGCGAGCTCCACGAGCACGGCGCGAAGCTGACGGTGGCGGACGTGGACGCGCTGAAGGGCGAGCGCGCGCAGCGGGAGTTCGGCGCGAAGCTCGTGCCGCTCGAGGGCATCTTCGACGTCGACTGCGACGTGTTCGCGCCGTGCGCGCTCGGCTCGGCGATGAACGACGACACCATCCCGCGGCTCAAGGCCCGCATCGTGGCGGGCGCGGCGAACAACCAGCTCGCCCAGCCGCGTCACGGGGACGATCTCCACGCCCGCGGCATCCTCTACGCGCCCGACTACGCGATCAACGCGGGCGGCCTCGTCAACGTGGCCCAGGAGGTGGTGGGCTACGACGAGAAGAAGTCGCGCGACAAGACGCTGAAGATCTACGACACGATCGCCGAGATCGTCGACCGCAGCCAGAAGCTCAAGGCGCCGACGCACAAGGTGGCCGACATGCTCGTCGAGGAGCGCCTCGCCGCGGCTCGCCCGCGCTGACGGCCGCTCCCCCCACGCCGCGCGGCGGGGTCAATGGCGCGCGGCGCCGAGCTCGCGGGCGACGACGTCGAGCGGCGCCTCGCCGAGGGCCTTCCACGCCGCGAGCCGCGCGTCGGCGCCGTCGTCGGCGTAGAGGAGCTCCGCGGCGAGGGCGACCCCCAGGACGACCACCGGCCGCTCGCGCGCGAGGCGGCGCAGCGTCTCGACGACATCGTCGTCCGGGTGCGAGAGGAGCCCCGTGCGCGCGGGCGGCGAGGGCGTCACCGCGGAGAGCGCGAGCAGCACGTCGTCGTGCAGCGCCACGAGCCCCGCCGGCGCCGGCTCCTCGGTGAGCGCCCGCAGCGCCCCGCAGACGGCGGCCCGCTCCGGCGGCGGCGCCATCGCGCGCACCCGCGTATCCGCCACCGGGGGGCACGGGCGCTCCACGAGAAGCAGCTCGCGCGCCTTGCCCTCCACGCCGCGTCGCGCGTCGGGCGCCGCGGCCTTCAGGGCGCCCTCGGCCGCGTCGCGCAGCCGCCCCTCGAGCCGCTCGAGGCGCGTCGCCAGGCTCGCCGTCTCCACGTCGAGCCCGAGGTGCACCTTCACCGCGCGCGCCAGGCGCTCCGCGTCCGGGAGCTTCGGCACCGCGCGCATGTCCGCGTCGATCGCGATGCGCACCTGGGCGAGCGCCGCCATGCCGCGCGGGTACGTCATCGGCGCGAGGAGCCGCTCGAGCGGGTAGAGCGCCACGTCGAGGTCGCCCGCGCCCGCGCCCCGCGACGGGTCGCGCAGCGAGTCGCGCACCTCGAGCAGGTGCTTCTGCACCCACACGTCGCGCTCCTGGACCTCCTGCGGCTTCTCCGGCGGCTTCCACAGCGACACGATCCCGCGCACGAGCTCGCCCGACGCGTCCCCCAGCTTGGCCTCCTCGTCGACGCGGGCGCGCTCCTCGGCGATGAGCCGCTCCAGCAGCTCCTTCTCGAGCCGCGGCCGCGCGAGCGCGCTCCCCACCGGGCCCACCTCGGGCAGCGGGGCCTTCAGGGCCGCCACCACCTTCGACGCCTCGTCGACCGCGTGGGCGCGCGCGCGGAACGCGAAGAGGTCCAGCGACGACCCGTGGATCACCGCCGCCGTGTCCTCCGCCAGCATCGCGTCCATGCCCACCCGCTCGAGCACCTCGTGCGGCGCCGTCGCGTTCGCCCGCACCGCGAGCCGCGGATCGGCCGCCGCGAGCCAGCCGATCGCCTCGTCCTCCACCGTCGCGAGCTGCGACGTCTGCGCGCGCTCCTCGGCCGGCGTCGGACCGGGCGGCCCGGCCGGCGAGCGGACGACCGCTCCCGACGAGCCGCACGCCGCGGTCAGCAGCGCGCCGAGGGCGGTCCGCGCGCCGAGCCTCACTCGCCCATCACCTTCACGATGAGTCGCTTGTCGCGCTGCCCGTCGAACTCGGCGTAAAAGACGCGCTGCCACGGCCCGAGGTCGAGCTGCCCCTTCGTCACCGGCACGATGACCTCGTGGTGCACGAGCATCGACTTGAGGTGCGCGTCGCCGTTGTCCTCCCCCGTCAGGTGGTGGCGGTAGTCCGGGTTCGCCGGCGCGAGCTTCTCGAGCCACGCCCAGATGTCGGCGTGGAGGCCGCTCTCGTCGTCGTTCACGAAGACCCCCGCGGTGATGTGCATCGCGCTGACGAGCATGAACCCCTCGGACACCGCGCTCTTGCCGAGGATTTGCTCGAGCTTCGGCGTCAGGTGGACGAGCTCGCGCTTCTTCTGCGTGTGGAACGTGAGGTACTCGGTGTGTGCTCGCATGACGGCGGGGAGCATAACCCCCGGCCGCGACCACCGTCAGGGGCCGCAGCGTCCGCGGAGCTGCTTGCGACCGAGCAGGAGCGTGCACGATGCGAGCGCGTCCATCGAGACGACGCCGTCGCGCGGGCACACCGGATCCGACACGCCCGGCACGAGATCGATGTCCGTCGTGAGCACGAACTCGCCGATGCGCACCGCCGCCGCGCGGACCAGGCTGGTCTTCACGAGGCCCGAGGCCGCGTACATCTGCTCTTTGCTGGGGCCGGCACGGCCCGCGAGCACGCGGCCGACGCGCGTCGTCGTCAGCAGGTCCGTCCGGTGCGCGCCCGTGTCGACGAGGAGGTCCACCCCGTGGCCGTCGATGCTCGCCGGCACCACGAATGCGAGCCCCTTGATGGCGCTCGCGGTGTCCTCGCACAGCCGCGCCCCGTTCGGCGCCACCTCGCGCCCGGGCAGGGCCTCCATCGCCTTCACCGCGTCGAGCCACGGCGCCGAGCGCATCTCGCGGTTCGGCAGATCGAGCACCACCGCGTCGCCCGCGCCGGCGAGCCACTGCGGCGACACGAACGCCCCGATGCCGATGCGCGCGATGGGCTCCGGCACGTCGGTCACGAGCATCGGCCCGTCCGCGAGCGGGCCCCACTCGTCGATGGTCACCCCCGGGTGCTCCACCGTGTACGCGGTCACCGCGCGCCCGGTGTGGTCGCTCCCGACGTCACCCAGCGCGTGCATCGAGAGGCCCACCTTGCGCGCGACCCAGCTCGCGATCACGTGGCTGTTCGCCCCCGTGTCGACGAGCATCCACACCGGCTCGCCCGCCACCGTCCCGTGCACCAGCGGCAGCGGGAACTTCCGCCCGTTCAGATCGAACCGCAGCCCCACCCGCCGCGGCCCCACCGGCGCTTCCACGTGCGGCACCGGCGCCGCCGCCGACTCCGGCAGCGACGCGGCGATGCCGACGTTGGGCGCGAGCACCACCGGCGGCGCCGCGGTCGTCCCCGGCGCGCACGCGGTCAGCGCGACCGCGAAGAGAGCGAGGAGCGACCGCACGCCGTCAGCTTAGCGCACGGAGAGAGAGGGGGAGACCGCCAAGCCGCCGCGACCGAGAGAGAAACGGAAAAAGGAGGGAAGGAGAAAAGGAGAATGCTCGGGAAGGAGGAGCCCTCCTTCTCTCCTCCCCTCCTGTTCTCTCCCTCTGTCGCAGGTTCTTCAGGCCTTGCGGAAGACGTCCATCACGTCGGCCAGGAGCTTCAGCGCCTCCGCCTTGGGGCGCTGGAAGGCGTTGCGGCCCATGATGCTCCCGAAGCCGCCGCCCGCGGCGATGCTGCGGATGTCCTCCATCAGCGAGTCGGTGTCGCGCGACTCGCCGCCCGAGAAGATGACGATGCGCTTGCCGTTGAACGCGCTCTGCACCACGTGCTTCACGCGGTCGGTCAGCGTCTTCACCGGGATCGCGTACTTCTCGTAGACCTTCTTCGCCTCCGCCTGCTCGATGTACTCCGTCGGCGGCTTCACCTTCACGATGTGGGCGCCCAGCTGGCAGGAGATCTGCGCCGCGTAGGCGATGACGTCGATCGCGAGCTCGCCCTGCTTCGAGAGGCCCTCGCCCCGCGCGTAGGCCCACACGACGGTGGGGAGCCCCACCTCTTTCGCCTCGAGCACGAGCTCCCGGAGCTCCTCGTACATGATGTTCCGCGCGCCCGAGCCCGGGTAGATCGTGTACCCGATGGCCGAGCAGCCGAGGCGGAGCGCGTCCGTCACGCTCGCCGTCACCGCGCTGCACGGGTGGTCCATCTTCGCGAGCGTGTCGCTGTTGTTCAGCTTGAGGATGAGCGGCACCTGGCCGGCGAACTTGTCCGCCGCCGCCTCGAGCGACCCGAGGGGGGCCGCGTAGGCGTTGCACCCGGCGTCGATCGCCAGCTGGAAGTGGTAGTCCGGGTCGTACGCCGGCGGGTTCGGCGCGAACGAGCGCGCCGGGCCGTGCTCGAAGCCCTGGTCGACGGGGAGGATCACGAACTTCCCGGTCCCGGCGAGCGAGCCGTGGTTCATGAGGCGGGCGAGGTTCGTCTTCACGCCGACGTTGTCGCTCGAGTACCAGGAGAGGATCTGCTTCACGCGGTCATTGGCTGCGGGCATGGTCCGGCGAGCCTACCCAGCGCACGGTGGCGTGCAAGGGTGGACCTTGTGGGCTAAAGCGACGGCGTCATGACCGAGTCCGCTTCCTCCTTCCCCGTCCCGAACGTCGTCGGCACCACCCTCGAGGCCCACCTCACCGCCGGCACGCGCGGCGCCCAGGGCGCGACCGGCGAGTTCGCCTCGCTGCTCAACGCCATCTCGCTCGCGGTGCGCATCATCCACACCCGGGTCCGCGCCGCCGGCCTCGCGGGCATGCTGGGCTACACGGGGGAGGTCAACGTCCAGGGCGAAGAGGTGCAGAAGCTCGACGCCCTCGCCAACGAGATCCTCATCGCCGTCCTCGAGAAGAGCGGGCGCTGCGCGATGATCGCCAGCGAGGAGCTGGAAGAGGCCCGCGTCTTTTCGAACCGCGGGAAGTACATCGTGGCCTTCGACCCGCTCGACGGCTCGAGCAACATCGACGTCAACATCTCCATCGGGACCATCTTCTGCGTGCTCCGCGCGCCCGAGAGCGGGGCGCCGGTCGTCGAGGGAGCCCTCGTGCCGGGCACGAAGATCGTCGCCGCGGGCTACTCGGTGTACGGGAGCGCCACGACGCTCATTCTCTCGACCGGGCAGGGCGTCCACGGCTTCACGCTCGACCCGACGGTGGGCGAGTTCTTCCTCCTGCTGAAGGGCGGCATCTTCGCGTACCCGTCGGACAAGAAGAGCCCCGGCGGGAAGCTCCGCCTCCTCTACGAGGCGAACCCGATGGCGTACCTCTTCGAGCAGGCCGGCGGCATGGCCACGAACGGCGTCGACCGCATCCTCGACATCGTGCCGAAGGGCCTGCACGACCGGACGCCGCTCGTCCTCGGCAGCAAGCACGAGGTGGGCGTGTACCGGCAGTTCATGAAGGGCGAGCGCTAGGCTACCCTCGGAGGCATGGACGAGCCGCGGCCGACGGCGACGGCGAGGCTGGACTTCGAGCGCCCGCTCGAGACGGTGCGCTCGGCGTTCCTCGACGCGGACCTCGTCGTCCGCGAGAAGATCCACCGCGGGATGCGCTTCCAGTGGCTGCCGCGCGCGGCCGACGGCGAGCGGCGGCTCCGGCAGGTGACGAACGTCCTCGGCAAGCCGGTCGAGGAGGACGTGGTGCTCGAGGAGGGCCCCGGGCGCACGTGGGTGAAGCGCTTCGTCGAGGGGCCGAACGCCGGCACGCGCCTCGTCGCGCGCTTCGAGGTGGTCAGCGCGCAGGTGACGCGCGTCACGATGGAGGCCTACGTCGGCAAGAACGGCTTCGCGCTCGGCCTGGGAAAGCTGTCGCCGCTCGGGCTCGAGAAGGCGATGACGCGCGTGATGGGCGAGTACAAGAAGGCCCTGCAGGGCTACGAGCGCGGGCGCGCGCGGGGCACGGTGCTGGCGGCGCTCGCGGTCGCGCAGCAGGGGTCCCTGGCGATGAAGGCGCTCGACGAGGCGAAGCGCAAGGCGCTCACCGCGACGCTGCTCGAGGCGGCGTGGGCGATCGCGAGCGTCGACGAGGAGCCGGACGAGGCGGAGCGCGACGCGATGCGGGCCATCGTGGCGGGCATCTGGCACGAGACGCTGAGCGCGGAGGCGGAGGAGCGCATGGTGCGCGGCGCGGTCGCGGCGATCGCGAAGCAGGGCGCGGCCACGCGGTGCGAGGGCCTCGGCAAGCGGCTCAAGGTGCTCGGCTTCGGCGGCCTCGGCGTGTCGCTGGCGGTGCTCGTCGCGGAGGTGAGCCACGGCCTCGACGCGGAGGAGCTGGAGGCGCTGCGGAGGCTCGCGTCCGGCGCGGGCCTCGACGACGTGGACCTCGAGGGCATCGTGAGAGACATCGACGACGCCCTGGGCGGCGGCGAGCGCCTGTCGCAGGTCTCGCGGTACGTCTGACCGCCCCACCGGCAACTCGTCGTCGCCCTGCCGGTTCCGTCGGGGAGCGGAGAGGGTGAAACAGGGAGGGAAGGAGCGAAGGAGGATGGGGAGGGGCGTCGGCACTCCAAACTGCGGGAACGCCTTCGCGGTTTCCGACCCAGTCCCCCTCCTTTCCTCCTTCCCTCCTTTGGATTGCCCTCCGCTCTTCGCGGGCGAGCGGTCGGCCTCGCGCGGCGCGAGGCAACTCGTCGTCGCCCTGCCGGTTCCGTCGGGGA